>JBATYU010001161.1:0-2075 GCA_049674245.1 Bradyrhizobium sp.
TCGGCATGGTGCGCGGCGGGCATATCGATCTGTCGATCCTGGGCGCGATGCAGGTGGCCCAGAACGGCGATCTCGCCAACTGGATGATCCCGGGCAAGATGGTCAAGGGCATGGGCGGCGCGATGGATCTGGTCGCCGGCGTCAAGCGCGTCGTCGTGGTGATGGAGCACTCCGCCAAGGACGGCCCAAAGCTGTTGAAGAAGTGCAACCTGCCGCTGACCGGCGAGAAGGTGGTCGACCTGGTGGTGACGGAGCTCGCGGTCTTCACCATCGACAAGCACGGTAAAGACGGCATGGCGCTGATCGAGCTTGCCGACGGCGTCACGCTCGACGAGGTGAAGTCGAAGACCGAAGCCGAGTTCCGGGTGGCGCTGAAGAACGCGTGAGGACATTCACCGTCATGGCCGGGCATAGCCGCCCGAAGGACGGCGTCGCTTCCGCTCGCCTATGTCCCGGCCATCCACGTCCTTCTCACCGACCGTTCCTAAGAACGTGGATGCCCGGGACAAGCCCGGGCATGACGATCTCTCACGCGAGTAGCTTTCGCTAGCCGTCTTGACTACCATCTCCCCGCAGCCGGCGTTTTCAAGACCGGCCCGCCAAGGGGGGAAGTTCATATGGCTCTCGCAGTAAACGCCGGCGCGCGTCTCGACCGGCTGCCGATCTCATCGTTCCACTACCGGATTTTCGCCCTGGTCGGCGCCGGCATGTTTTTCGACGGATACGATCTTTATATCGCCGGCGGCGTGCTGGCTTCCGTGATCCAGACCAAATTCTCGACCGGTCCGCAAAATCTGCAATTCATCTCGCTGACCTTTGTCGGCATGACGCTCGGCGCGCTGATCACAGGCTTTGTCGGCGACAGGATGGGGCGGCGGTTCACCTATCAGATCAATCTGTTGATCTTCGGGCTGGCGTCGCTGGCGGCGGCCTTCGCCCAGGACATGAACCAGCTGATCGCCTGCCGCTTCGTGCAGGGACTTGGCCTCGGTGCCGAAATCGTGGTCGGCTATTCGACGCTGACCGAATTCGTTCCGCCGCAGACGCGCGGGCGCTGGCTGTCGATGATGGCGTTCCTGGTGGTGGCCGGATTTCCGGTGACCGCCTTGCTCGGCTATCTGATCATCCCATCCTTCGGATGGCGGCCGATGTTTATCATTGCTGGCATCGGCTCGCTGATCGTCTGGTATCTGCGCAAGAACCTTCCGGAGTCGCCGCGCTGGCTTGAATCGCAGGGCCGCACCGCGGAAGCCGAATCCCTGATGCAGGCCATCGAAAGAGAATCCGCCGGCGGCAAGACGCTGCCGCCCGTGGTGGTGCCGGCTCAGCTGCCACAGGTCGCCGCGTCCGACATGCTGAAGCCACCGCTCTTGCAACGCATGATCGTGGGCTCCTGGGCGCTGATCACGATCAATACGTTGATTTTCGGCTTTGTGATCTTCCTGCCGCAGTTCTTCCTGCGCGAGGGACTGACCATCGCCAATTCGCTTGCCTATACGCTGGTGCTCTCAGTCGCATCGCTGGTCGGCTGTGTGCTCGGCGCCTATTTGTCCGATGCCATTGGGCGGCGCTGGAGCATCATCGGTGCCTCGATCGTCACCATCGTCTCCGGCTACATCTACGCGCGCTTCAATGCAGCGTCCGATCCGGCGATCGTGCTTTCCACAGGCTTCGTGCTGATCGTCGCGATCTATGTGCAGACGGCGATCCTGTTCGGCGTCTATACGCCGGAACTGTTCCCGACCGAGATCAGGTTGCGTGCCAACGGCATCTGCAACACGCTCGGACGCGGCGCCACCGTAGTCTCGCCCTTCATCGTCGGCAGCCTGCTGGCATCCTACAAGCTGCCGGGCGTGGTCTGGCTGATGATCGGCCTCGTCGTCGTTCAGATCGTGGTGGTGTGGGCCTGGGGCGTGGAGCCGCGCAATCGCGGGCTGGAGGACGTCGCCGCCAAAGCCTGAACGTGCGCCATCGTTGGAAAGGAAGCGGGATGGATCGGCTTTTTGCTGACGGCACCGTCAATGCGGCACAGACGGGCAACGGCCCGCCGCTGTTTCTGTTGCACTCGCTATTGT
>JBATYU010001162.1:0-10043 GCA_049674245.1 Bradyrhizobium sp.
GCCAGTTCGAGAAAGAAGGTCCGCACGCCCCGCGTCAGCTCGGTGGTGGCGCGGGTGCGCTTCCAGCGCAGCAGCGCGCCGGACAAGGAATCGCGGCTCTCGACCTCGGCGATCGGATCCGGCTTCAGCGCCAGACGATCGAGCCTGCGATGCATTTTCGCGATGTCGGCAACGCGGAAGCAGATGCTGGCGAGCCCCTCGCCCTGCATCTTGAGCACGCCGCGGATGCGCTCGGCGGCCTCGGAGTTGCCCACCGGCGCCATCAGCTCGAGCGACATGTTGTCGAGCGTGAACAGCACGGTTTGCCCGCCGTCGGTCGAGCTTTGCCAGGACGGCGCACGCCCAAGCAACCTCTCGCAGGCCGCCTGGCCCGCGGCGAGGTCGCCCACGAGGACGACGACGTGATCGAGGCCGGTGATCACGGAAACAGCCCTCGCGTGTTCTTGGCGGCCCGCACTTTCTCGACCCCGATCGCCATCGCCGCGGTGCGATGCGGAATGTTGTCGACTTTGGCGCGCGCCAGCATGTGATCAAAGGCGCGGTCGAGAATGTGATATTCGCGCCGCGTCACCTCCTCCTCTTCCCAGAACAGTTGCTGGAGGTCCTGCACCCATTCGAAATAGCTGACGATCACGCCGCCGGAATTGCAGAGGATGTCGGGGATCAGGAAAATCTCGTCCTGGCGTTTTTCCAGCACCAGATCGGCGTCCGGCGTGGTCGGGCCGTTGGCGCCCTCCGCCAACACCCGGCATTTCAAATTCTCGGCGACCTTGGCGTCGATCACCCGCTCCAGCGCCGCCGGCACCAGCACGTCGCAGGGCAGCGTCAGGATTTCCGCGGGATCGAAATGCAACTGGTTGGAGTAGCCGGCGATGCTGCCATGGGTGTCGGCGTGCCGCACCAGCGCGGGGATATCCAGTCCCTCGGCCTGATGCAGCGCGCCGGTGTGATCCGAGATCGCAATCACCTTGAGGCCACAATGATGCAGCTCGAGCGCAGCATAGGAGCCGACATTGCCAAAGCCTTGAATGACGGCGGTGGCGTTGTTGAGGCTGATCGAGAGTTCCTTCAGCACCCGCTTGGCCAGATGCGCGACGCCGCGGCCGGTGGCTTCGCGCCGGCCCAGCGTGCCGCCGGAAGCAACCGGCTTTCCGGTGACGATCTCGGTCACGGTGCGCCCCTGGTACATCGAATAGGTGTCCATGAACCAGGCCATCACCTGCTCGTTGGTGCCCATGTCCGGCGCCATCACGTCGGTATGGGGACCCACGAACGGGATCATTTCCTGCATATAGCGTCGCGACAGCACTTCCAGCTCGCGTCGCGAGATTTTGGCGGGATCGACATTGATCCCGCCCTTGGCGCCGCCGTAAGGAAGACCCGCCAGCGCGCATTTCCAGCTCATCCAGATCGCCAGCGCAGCCACCTCGCCGATGTCGACGGAGGGCGCGAAACGCGTGCCGCCCTTGGTCGGACCCATGGTGAGGTGGTGCTGCACGCGATAGCCTTCGAACACCGCAACCGTGCCGTCGTCACGGTGGATCGGACAGGACACCGTGACCGCGCGCTTCGGCATCAGCAGGCGGGCGCGCTCGTCCAACGGAATTTCAAGGTGATTGGCGATGACATTGAACTGGTTCGCCGCCATAGCGAACACCGGACCGGCATAGACGGTCATTGTTTCCCCCTTTTTGTCGCGCCGTAGTCTTTTGATTTTTACCGTTCGCAAATGCGCCAGCCGAAACCGGGTGCGCACGTTAGAATCGGATCACTGGCGATGCCCCGCGAAGGTGGTATTCCGCCCACACCGCTATCTCAAGCGATTAACGCGCAGGGTTTGCGAAAATTTCAGCGAATATCCACAACGACCGGTGCTAAGGTAGGGAGCGCCGGGCAAGGAACTCACTTAACCAGCCCACGGGAAGCGAATGCAGGCTCTCTTCATCGGACAGACCTATATCGACGTTACCTTCATCACCGACCACATGCCGACCGGCGACGAGAAACACGTCGCCTCCGCCTATGCGGTCTCGTTCGGCGGCAACGCCGTTACCGCGGCGTTCTGTTGCGCCAAACTCGGGATCGTGCCGGACCTGATCGCCACCGTCGCCAACGACTGGCTGGGGCGGATGTTTCAGGACATGAGCGCGAAGTATGGAATCTCGATCCATCCGCGCAAGGTCAATTCCTCCTCGCTGTCCTTCATCATGCCGAAGGACGGCAAGCGCGCGATCGTCCGCTGCCGCGACGACGCCCACATCCACCCGTTCCCGCTGTTAAATCTCGGTAGTTGCCGCGCGCTGCATATCGACGGCCACCAGCCGGATGCGGCGATCCACTACGCAAAACTGTGCCGCGAGGAAGGTATCTTGACCTCGCTCGACGGCGGCGGCCTGCGCACCAATACCCATGAGCTCCTGGAATTCATCGACGTCGCCATCGTCGCCGAGCGGCTGTGCGAACAGATGGGCCTGTCGGTCGAAAAAATGCTGGACTATCTGAAGAGCCGCGGCTGCCGGGTCGGCGGCGTCACGATGGGCGAACGTGGGCTACTCTGGTATGACGAGACCGGCGCGGTCCACACGCTGCCCGCGCTGCCGATCCCGCGCGAGCGCGTGCTCGATACCAATGGCGCCGGCGACGTATTCCACGGCGCCTACATCTATTCCTATCTCGCCAGTCCCGGCAAAAGCTGGCACGACCATTTCGAATTCGCGCGCGCGGCGTCGACCTACAAGATCCAGCGCCTCGGCAATGAGGCGGGATTGCCGACGCTTGCCGACATCGAGGCGGTCAGGCAGGAGTTCGAGGCCAGGGTTTAGATGGCCGCTTCTCACTTAGCCCAGCGCAGCCTTCAGATTGAAGTTTGGGTCCGCTGCCTGCTCCGGCGTGATCGACCGGTCCATGCCAAGCAGTCTGCGGCCGAACATGTGATCGCCTGCCCGGTTGATCGACTCGATGCCGACGAGTCTGCCTTGCTTGTAGCACAACGCCGAAAACGCCTTCTGCGCGGGATCGCCGCGGATCACGACCTGATCGTAGCCGGTGGTCAGCCCTGCGATCTGCAGCTTGTCGTCGCCCTGGTCGCTCCAGAACCAGGGCCGGCCGTCATAGGTCTTGGCCTCGCCCGTCAGCCGCGCCGCCACGCAGCGCGCGTGGTCGGTGGCGTTTTGCACGGATTCGAGCCGCAGCGATCCGCCGAAGCGCGGACTTGCAAACAGCGCGCAATCGCCGATCGCCGAAATGTTGGGATCACAGGTCAGGAGTTGCTCGTTGACGATGATACCCGAGGCAACCGGCAAGCCCGCTTCCGCCGCGAGCTCGACATTGGGCAAGACGCCGACGCCGACCACGACGAGGTCGGCCGGGATATGACGGCCATCGCTGAGACTGACGCCGGCGACCTTGCCGCCCGCGCCTTCGATGCTGGTGACCTGCACACCCAGATGGATGCGGATACCGGCCGCGCGGTGCCTGGCTTGAAAATATTCCGAGACTTCCGCGGTCACCGCGCGCGCCATGACGCGGCTTGCGAGCTCGACGACATCGACCTCGAGGCCCTTGATCCGCGCGGTGGCGGCGAACTCGAGCCCGATGAATCCGGCGCCGATGACAACGACGTGTTTGCTGGCCGCCATGCGCCGGCGCAAATCCTCGCTGTCATCGAGGATGCGAAGGTAACGCACCTCGGGCAGATTGGCGTTGGGGATATCGATGAGGCGGTTGCGCGCGCCGGTCGCGAGCACCAGATGGCCATAGTCGAGCAGCGAGCCGGACGCGAGTTTGAGCTTGCGCAGCTCCCGATCGATCGCGACCGCGCGACCCGAGATCAGCTCGATGGTTTGGTCGGAAAAGAATTTGCCCGGCCGAAACATCAGGCTGTCAGGGCCGCCGGTTCCCTTGAGGTAGGCCTTGGACAGCGGCGGCCGCTGGTAGGGCAGATGCGCCTCGTCATTGATCAGGCGAATAGATTCGGCAAAGCCGTGTTGGCGCAACGAGGCCGCGACCTGAAACCCCGCGTGACCCGCGCCTGCGATCAGAACTGGTCCTTGCGTCATGCGTCAGGCCACAGTCACGCGCAGCGGCAGACTGTCGAGCCCGCGCAACGTATTGTTCAGCCGCCGCTTCGGCTCGTCCGTCAGTTCGAGCGAGACGACGCGCTTGGCAAGCGCACCAAACACCGCCTCGCTTTCGAGCCGCGCCACCGCTTGGCCAACGCAGCCGTGGATGCCGGTGCCGAACGTCATGTGCCCGGTAGCACGGCGCCTGACGTCGAAGGTGTCGGGCTTGTCCCAGCGGCGCGGGTCGCGGTTGGCGGCGGCAAGGAACAGCAGCACCTTTTCGCCGTCACCGAGCCTGATGCCGCCGACGCCGACGGCCCTGGTGGTGGTCCGGAAGAAGGTCTGTACCGGCGCCTCGAAGCGCAGCACTTCTTCGAAAGCGAGCCGGATCAGGGAGGGATTTTCACGCAGGATCGTCCATTGCTCCGGATATTTCGCAAAGCAATAGAGCGCATTGCCGAGCCCATACACGGTGGTATCGATCCCGGCCGAGAGGAACGAGCGCACCAGCATGCCGGCCTCAGTCTCCGTCAATTCGCCGGAATCGACCGCGGCAAAGATCTGCATGCCCAAACCGTCGGGCGCCAGCGCCGCGCGGCTGCATCTCGACATGATCCAGTCGCGCACCGGACCGGCATTGGCCATCGCTTTGTCGAACAAGTCGTTGCGCGGGCCGAACGAGTTGAACACCATGTTGCCATAGGGCAGCAAGTTCTCGCGGCCGTCGTTGGAAATCCCGACCGCGTCCGGAAACACTTTGAGCGGATAGGCTTCGGCGAGATCGGCAATGCCGTCGAATTCGCGCCGCTCGACCAGATGGTCGACCAGCGCTTCGGCCTCGCGTGCAAATGTCTCGCGCAAAATATTGATCGCGGCCGGCGACAGGATCCGCGTCAACACCGCGCGCGTGCGCGTGTGAAGCGGCGGATCGGCCTCCAGGATGATGCTCGGCGGACGCCAGGGCGGCTCCTTGCGGAAGTCGCTCAAGCCGACCCCCGCCCCCGAACAATAGGTCTGCCAATCGGTCAGGGCGTCGCGGACTTCCTGGTGGCGGGCCATCGCCCAGATGCCGTAATGGTCAAGCCACACCGCCGGGCCGGCCTCGCGCATCGCTTCGTGATGCGGATATGGATCGCTCAGGAAGCCATGCGAAAACGGATCGATGGTGGTCACCGGACGGTCGACTGTCGTATCCATGCTCCCGCGCTCCCGGTTCCGGCCGCTTGTCGGCATTTTGCAGGCTTCGCCGCGGATTGTCACCCCTCGACATCTGCGATTTAAATGGCGCACGATGTTCTCCATACCGGGGATTTCTGAGATGTCGATAGCCGTTGAAGCCACCGCCTCCCTTCCCGACGATCCCGCATTGCTGCGGATCGAAGGCCGGATCGCCACGATCACGCTCAATCGTCCCGCCGCCTTCAATTCGATCGATCTTTCGATCTCCAGGAAACTCGAGGCGCTCAGCGCCGAGGTCGAGGCCTCGGACGACATCAGGGTCTTGGTGATCGAAGGCGAAGGCCGCGCGTTTTGCGCCGGCGGCGATTTGCAGACCATTGGCGCTGCCGCCGCTACCGACAATATTGCCCCCGTGGTCGGCGAACTCCTCCAGCACTACCATGCTTTCATATCGACCTTGCGGCGGATGCCAAAAATCGTGCTGGCGAGCGTGCATGGCTCAGCGGCGGGCGCGGGCCTGTCGCTCGCTTTCGTCGCCGACCTCTGCATTGCCGCCGAGGATGCCCGCTTCACGCCGGCTTACGCCAAGCTCGGCGTATCGCCCGACGGTGGCGGCACCGCGGGCCTTGCGATGAGCGTCGGTGCGCGGCGCGCGTTGCAGATATTCCTGGCCGAAGACAGTTTTTCGGCCGATCAAGCCTATCAATGGGGTCTGGTCGCCAAAGTCGTTCCGGCGACCGAGCTCAAAACCGCGACTCGCGAATTGGCGCTCCGCCTGGCGCAGAACGCGCCCGCAGGGCTGGCCGCGACCAAAGCGCTGATCCACCGCGCCGGCGCGACGCCGATCGAGCAGCAGCTCGAGGCCGAGCGCGACGCCATCATCGATTGCATGCACACCGACGAGTTTCGCGCGGCGGTGAAGAAGTTTACCAGCAAGGGGAAGTAACTCGTTCACTTCGGGCAGATATATCCCGTCCCCGCCGGCGACTTGAAGCAGCCGACCGATTCCGGGATGACGTGCTTGGGCAACCACAGCACGACATTCGGAAAATAGATCGTAAAGGTGATGGTGATCAAAAACACCCCATAGATCGGAAATGCCGCGCGCAGCGCCTTGCCAAAACTGACGCCGACGAATTTCGACGCCATCAGCAGCACCAATCCGTAAGGCGGCGTGATCAGCCCGAACGCCAGGGTCGCGATCAGCACCACGCCCATATGCACGCCGTTGATATCGCCGGCCTGGGTCAGCGCATTGACCAGCGGCATGAAGATGATGATGGTCGGCACCGGCTCGATGAAATCGCCGATCACGGTGAACAGCAGCACCATCAAGAGCATGATATAGTGCGGGTCATTGCCGGCGATCGAGGTGATCCAGTCGGCGATGACGATGGCGCCGCGCAAATAGGCCAACATCCAGCCGAAGGCGTTGGCGGCGCCGATGGTGATCAGCGGCAGCGAAAATATTAGCCCGGCCAGGCAGAAATCGTAAGGGATCCGCTTGATGTGCCCGCGATTGAGCGCGGGGATCACGACCAGGATGATCCAGATCACCGCGACCACGCCGGCTTCGGTCGGCGTGAACCAGCCGGTCAGGATGCCGCCGAGCAGGATCACCGGGATCATCAGCGGCAGTGCGGCATCGCCGGCGGCGAAAACGACCTGGCGCAACGGCGCGCGCGCCTTGCGCATGCCGGAGGGACCGAAAAAATAACAATAGATCATGAGCCCGAAGCCGATCATGAAGCCGGGCACGACGCCGGCCATGAACAGGCCGGCGATCGAGACGTTGCCGACCGCGCCGTAGACGACGGCGGTGATGCTCGGCGGCACCAACGCCGCGATGGTGGATGCGGAAGCGATGATCGCGGCGATGAAGGCCGGCGTGTAGCCTTCCCGTTTCATCGGGCCGCCCAGCGCGCGGCTCATGACCGCGACGTCGGCGGTGGTCGATCCCGACATTTCGGAGAAGAACATGCTGAAGACAACGACGACCTGGGACAGTCCGCCCCGGATATGGCCGACCAGCGACAATGACAGGTTGGCGATCCGCACCACGACATTGGCCGAGCTCATGAGCTCGCCGACCAGCAGGAAAAACGGAATCGCGAGCAGCGCTTCGGAATCCACACCGTCAAAAATCTTCTGGACGATCGCCGCGAGCGAAACGTCGGCGAGGAACGCGCCGACGAAGACGCCGCCCAATAACGAGAACGGCACGGGCACGCCGAGATAGCCGAAGAACAGGAAGCAGAACGACATCAGCGCCAGAATGACCGGTGCGCTCATATCCCTGCCCTCGTCTTCATCGAGACGCCTTCAACCGGCGGGATCACCAGATCCTCGTCCGGCGGCACCGGGTGATCGAACCCGTTGCGGATGCCGTTGACCAGTTGCTCGATCGTGAACAGCGCGATCAGCGCGCCGGACAACGGGATCACGGCATACAGCGAGGCGATCGGCGTGCCCGAAGGCAGGCGGAAACTGCCAAAACCCCTGATGTAGTTGAGATAGCCGAACCGGATCAGGCAAATCGCCACGCCGAGCACGATCAGGCGGATGATGATTTCGACGATCAGGCGCGGGGTGCCGTGCATCGCCTCGGAGATCGCGGTCAGATAGAGATGATCGTTGCGGCGGGTGGCAACGGCCGCACCGATGAAAATCGCATAGATGAACAACGTGGAAGTGACTTCCTGCAGCCACAGCCAGGGATGGCCGATGGTTCGCGTGACGATGTCGCATGTGACCGACAGCGAGAAGCCGAAACACAGCACGCCGCAAAGCATCATCAGGCCAAGTTCGAGCCGGTCGAACGCCCGCCATTTCAGGTGATGCTGCCGTTGCAGCACCAGTTTGTCGGCAATGGCCATCAAATTCTCCGACGTCCCCGTTGCGTCATCGCCGGGCATAGCCGTCCAAAGGACGGCGTCGCTTCCGCTCGCCTATGCCCGGCCATCCACGTCATTGATACAGCTGAAGAGGAAGAACGTGGATGCCCGGCACCCGGCTACGCTAAGGCTCCGCCGGGCTTAATGCCAGTCCGCCGAAGCTTTAGCGAAGGTGGGCACAAGGCCGGGCACGACGATCTCTTGGCTGGCTCTAATTGATCGCGCGGATCAGGTTCTTGATCTTTTCGGCGTGCGGGCCGAGCTCCTTGGCGAGTTTGTCGAGCAAGGGATCGGCGACCGCCACGAAGCCGGACTTGTCGACGTCGGTGACGATCTTGACGCCGATCGATTTCAGCTTGTCCTGCGATTGATGCTCGAGCTCGATCGCTTTTGCGGGCTGCTTCCTGTTGACCTCGTCGGCCGCGGCCTGGACCCAAGCCTGCTGCTCCGGCGTCAGGCTGTTCCAAAGCTTGTCGCTGACCCAGACCAAGCTGTTATTGGCCTCATGCTCGGTCATCGAGAGCACCGGCGCCACTTCGTAGTGCTTGTTGGCGAGATAGACGTTGACGCCGTTTTCGGCGACATCGACCACGCCGGTCTGCAGCGACGTATAGACGCTGCCAAACGGCATGTGCACGATCTGCGCGCCATAGGCCGGGAACGTGGTGTCTTCCGTCGGCGTCGCCTGCACGCGCACCTTGAGGCCTTTGACGTCGCCGATGTTCTTGATCTCGCGCTTGGAGTACATGTTGCGCAGGCCGAGCGTCGAGAGCGCGATGACGCGGGCGCCCTGCACGGTATCCGATATCATCGCCTTCACCGCCTTGGCCACTTCAGGATCGGCGATCGCCTTGACCAGATGCGCTTCGGAGCGGAACAGGAAATGCATCGACATCACGCCGGCCTGCGGCGACAACGTCGCGGCATTGGCGGATGAAGAGATGCAGAATTCGACGTCGCCGGATTTGACCAGTTGCAGGACCTGCGGCTCCTGCCCGAGCTGCGCGCCCGGATACTGGTCGATCAGCATGGTGCCCTTGCTCAGCTCCTTCAGCTTGTCGCTGAAGATGTCGCCGAGGATCCCGTAGCCGGTGGTCTTGGGCTGATCGTAGGCGAAGCGATAATGCTTTGCCTCCTGCGCGGTTGCGGTCGCAACATACAAGACCGATGCCGCAACGACCGCACCGAAAACCTTGCTCCAGCTCGCCATCGTCTCCCCCCTGCTGTTTTTCTTTGATCATCCCATCGGGTTTGCTTGATTGTCAATTGAACGAGAGGCGTAACGCAGATGCGAGATGATGGGAGGCGGCTCATTAGCCCGTCATTGCGAGGAGCGCCAGCGACGAAGCAATCCATCTTCGCGGCGACGTGGATTGCTTCGCTGGCGCTCGCAATGACGGAAAACTACCCCTTCCCCATCCCGCGCATGAAATCGAAATCGCAGCCTTCGTCGGCTTGCAAGATGGTCTCGTGGAAGAGATGCGCGTAGCCGCGACTGGCCCATTCCGGGGTCGCCATCGGCTTGAGCGCCGTGCGGCGTCTTTCGAGCTCGGCGGCATCGACCAACAGATCGATGCTGCGCTTACTGACATCGAGCCGGATCATGTCGCCGTTCCTCACCAGCGCCAAGGGACCGCCGGCGGCGGATTCCGGCGTGATGTGCAGCACGATGGTGCCGAACGCCGTGCCGCTCATCCGCGCATCCGAGATCCGCACCATGTCCTTGACGCCGGCACGCCCGAGCTTCCGCGGGATCGGCAGGTAACCCGCTTCCGGCATGCCCGGTGCGCCCTTCGGTCCGGCATTGCGCAGCACCAGCACGTCGTCGGCGTTCACATCCAGCGCGGGATCGTCGACCCGCAGCGTCATATCTTCGATGGATTCGAACACCACGGCGCGGCCGGTATGC
>JBATYU010001163.1:0-3881 GCA_049674245.1 Bradyrhizobium sp.
GATTCGATCTCCGCCTCGCGCCGGCCCGCGATCACGACCGCGGTTGCGCCCTCTTCGGCCATCTTGCGTGCGGCCGCACGGCCGATGCCGCTGCCGCCGCCGGTTACAAGACAGACCTTTCCCTTCATCCGGCGCGCCGCCGCTTCCGAAGGCGCGTCTATCGCAGATGCCTTGCTCAATTACCCACTCCTGAACCTTGCACCGGCATATCGTTGTATGATACAACTATATGCTCGGAGTCAAGAAATGCCTGCTGCGGAGCTCACGCTCATCGACGACATCCGTGCCGCTTCCCGGCAGATGGTGCGCGACCTCGGCTTCATGGAACAGACGCTGGCCGCGACGGACTATCCGCCGTCGGCCGTTCACACCATCCTGGAGATTGGCGCCCGCGGGCCGCTGACCTCGGTGCAACTTGCCGAAATCCTGCATCTGGAGAAATCGAGCGTCAGCCGCATGGTGCGCAAGCTCGTCGAGTGCGGCGAACTGAACGAGACTTCCGACGCGGCCGATGCGCGGATCAAGCCGCTATCACTGACGCCGAAAGGACGGCGCACGCTAGCAGCCCTCCACGAGTTCGGCCGGCGGCAAGTTTCCGGCGCGCTTTCGTATCTGACCGAGACCGAACGGAAGATCGTGCATGAGGGATTGGTTATTTACGCGGCAGCGCTAAAAGCGGGCCGCGATGCGGCGGCTGAGTTGGCGGAGCCGGTGATCTAAGACAAGCGCGAGCCACGCTCTCGCCTTTCGAAGGTCAATCAGTCTCGGGATGGGATCCAGGCATCCGAACCAGCGATATTCACGGGCCTCAACCGTCTCGGGCCGCCACCGTGCATTTCACCATTCGGATAGGTAAGCTCCCAAAACTCGCCGGTTCTACGGTGTCGATACAAGATCGCCCACCCGCCATCTCCGTCGGTCACTCGATCAAGGTCGCCAAGCAGCATGTTGATCGCTGTAAAGTCGCCCTCAACGACCATTTTTCCGTCGCGCATTACCCAAGCGTCTCTGAGATCAGGTGAACCTAGCATGTGAACCAACAGTCGGCTTTTTACTTCCCGTAAGCTTCCCGCATCTTGGCCTGGATCTTGGCCATGCCGGCTATCCAGCGGTCGTAATTCTCCGTCTTCTTGCGCATGTAGCCGAGCACTTGCGGGTGCGGCAGGATCAGGAACGTCTCCCGCTCGATTCCCGCGAGCGCATCTTGCGCCACCTGCTCCGGCGAGAGGTCGCCGTCGCCGGATTGTGGACCCCTTGGGATCGAGCGCAGCATGTCGGTATCAACGCCCTGCGGGCACAGGATCGAGACCTTGATGCCGTGGGCCTTGTGCGAGATCGCGAGATTTTCCGCAAAGCCCACCGCGGCGTGCTTGGTGGTCGAATAGGCCGGGCTGCCGACTTGCGACAATAGCCCGGCTGCGGAAATCGTGTTGAGGAAATAGCCCTCACCGCGCGCCTTCATGCGCGGCACCAGATGCCGCGCCGCATAGACATGCGCCATGACGTGGATCGCCCAGCTTCGCTGCCACGGTTCATCGGAGCTGCCGCCGGCATTCACCGACGTTGGATCGAAACCGCCGCCGATGCCGGCATTGGAGCAGAATAGCGCGACGGGGCCGAACTGGCGCTCGGTCTCCTCGATGAGGTGGATGATATCCTTTTCCTGCCCGACATCGCACTTGAATGCCGCGCCTTGAACCGAGGCTGCGACCGCCCGCGCCCCCGCGCCATCGATATCGGCGACGATCACCTTGGCAGCACCTGCCCTGTGAAAGGCTTCGCACAGCGCCTTGCCGATGCCGTTGGCGCCGCCGGTGACAACCACGACCTTGCCGGGCACCTGCATCGCCGCGCCCCCTTTGTTTGGGTCTTTAGGCCAGAACCAGATCGAGCACCGCGGTATAGTGGCAGGCCGCGCCGAGTAGCACGAAGCTATGCCAGATCACGTTCTGGAAACGCAAGCGCCGCCAGGCGTGAAAGATGACGCCAAAAGTATAGAGCAAGCCGCCGGCAACGATGAACCACAGCGCCAGCTGCGGCAGCGACGACATGCCGGCGTCGTAGGCAATCAACCCGCTCCAGCCCATCGCCAGATACAGACCGACAGATACCTTGTCGAAGCGCCCGGGGAAAAACAGTTTCAGCACGATCCCGACCGCGGCCACGCTCCAGACCCCTGATAGCAACGACATCGCGAATACGCGGTCCTGCAACTGGGCGAATACGGGCGTATAGGTCGCGGCGATCAGAATGTAGATCGCGGCATGATCCAGCCGGCGCAGCAGCCATTTGCCGCGCGACACCGGCCACAGATTATACGCGGCGGAAAGGACGAGCATCGCGAGCAAACCTGCAGCGTAGACCGACACCGAGACAATTTCGTAGGTGGAGGCGAATACGGCAGCCAGCACGATCAACACGGTCGCCGCCACCACTCCGCCGAACACGCCTATCCCATGCACGATGCCGTCGGCGATCAATTCAGCCCGATCGTAATGCCAGCCGATCGCACCTGCCGCCGCATGGACGGAGGTCGAGGCGAGTTGTTTGATGCGAAACATGGTCATCCCTTGCGATCTTCGAAGGCTGCGCGATAAATCATACCTTGCGAGACGTCAATGAAGCGTTCAACTCTCGTTGTTGATCGGTTAAACCCTAAAATCGCGCCCGATATGTGAAGCTTGATTTCAGCCCACGGATTGCCACTTTTTGGGCGGTCGCACCTTAACCCGCACGAGCTTCCAAGCCCACATGGCCCCGAATTTCCAGGATATCGTCGAGGAAGCGCGATTATCCGCCCGGGCGCTGCTGGACTATGGCGAGCATTTTTTCAATCCGACGGTGCGGCTTGGCGTCACGGGATTATCACGGGCCGGCAAGACCGTGTTCATCACCGCGCTGATCCACGGCCTTACCCGTGGCGGACGCTTCCCGGTGTTCGAACCGCTCGCGACGGGGCGGATCGCGCGCGCCCACCTCGAGCCGCAGCCGGACGATGCGGTGCCGCGCTTTGACTATGAAAATCATGTGCGCACCCTGACCGAGGAACGCCGCTGGCCGAACTCGACGATCGATATCAGCGAATTGCGCCTGGTCATCGACTACCAGCGCCGGAACGGCGCCGACCGCACGCTGACGCTCGATATCGTCGACTATCCCGGTGAATGGCTGCTCGACCTGCCGCTGCTCAACAAGAGCTACGCGCAATGGTCGGCCGAAAGCCTTGCCCAATCGCGCGGAGAACCGCGTGCGCGGCTCGCGGCCGCCTGGCATGCGCATCTTGCGACACTGAATGCGCATGACCGCGAGGACGAACAGGCGACGCTATCAGCGGCAAAGCTGTTCACCGACTATTTGCGCGGCTGCCGCGACGAGCGCTTTGCCATGAGCCTGCTGCCGCCGGGGCGTTTCCTGATGCCGGGCAATCTCGCGGGATCTCCCGCACTGACGTTTGCGCCGCTTGAGGTGCCGATCGAAGCGCAAGCGCCGGAGGGTTCGCTGTGGGCGATGATGGTCCGCCGCTACGAGGCCTACAAGGATATCGTGGTCCGGCCGTTCTTCCGGGATCATTTCTCGCGGCTCGATCGTCAGATCGTGCTGGTCGATGCGCTGGCGGCGTTCAACTCCGGCCCCGAAGCGCTGCACGACCTCGAGGCGGCGCTCGAGGGAATTTTGGATTGTTTCCGGATCGGCCGCAGCACGATCCTCTCCAGCCTGTTTCGTCCCCGGATCGACCGCATCCTGTTCGCCGCGACCAAGGCGGACCATTTGCACCACCAGAGCCACGACCGGCTGGAGGCGGTATTGCGGCGCGCCGTCGGACGGGCGGTGGCGCGGGCCGAAGCGACCGGCGCCGAGATCGACGTCGTGGCGCTTGCCGC
>JBATYU010001164.1:0-3741 GCA_049674245.1 Bradyrhizobium sp.
ATCGTAGGGTGAGCAAAGCGCAAGCGTGCCCACCATTCGTCGGATCCAACATGAGCAAACCAGCACCTTGAGCACTGAGCTGAACCCACCGAGCCTCGCCGAAGCCGTTAACGCAAAGGGTTTTTCCGCCGCCGCCGGCTTTCGCATCGTCGCGGTCGAGCCCGGCCGGGCGGAACTTGCGCTGGCGCGCCGCGACGATCTGGTGCAGTTCTTCGGCCATTTCCACGGCGGGGTGATCACCGCGCTCGCCGATCAGGCCGCCGGCGTCGCGATCACGTCCGGTTTGCCGAAGGGTCGGATCGGGGTCACCGTCGAGCTGAAGGTGAATTTCCTCAGCGCTGCCGACGGCAACGAGCTTGTAGCGCGCGCCAAAACCTTGCAAATGTCGGGCTCGATCGGTGTCGCCATCGTCGAAATCTTCAGTAAGGACGACAAGTCCGAACGCCTTTGCGCATTTTGCACGGCCACCATGCGCGCCCTCGATCTGCCGGCCGAGTTTCGATGACCCAACAAGAACAACAAGACGAATATTCCGACATCCGGGACGCGGTCACCAAACTGTGCCAGCAATTCCCCGGCGAATACTGGCGCAAGCTCGACCGCGAAATGGCCTATCCTTCGGCCTTCGTCGACGCGCTGACGCAGGCTGGATATCTTTCGGTGCTGATCCCCGAGGAATTTGGCGGGGCGGGCTTAAAGCTATCGGCGGCGGCTGCGATCCTCGAAGAGATCCAGCGCGCGGGCTGCAATGGCGGCGGCTGCCATGCCCAGATGTACACCATGGGCACGCTGCTGCGACACGGCAGCGCGGAGCAGAAAGCGACATGGCTGCCGAAGATCGCCAGCGGCGAACTAAGACTGCAAGCCTTCGGCGTCACGGAACCTTCCAGCGGCACCGACACCTCCTCGCTGAAAACCTTTGCCAGGCGCGACGGCAACGACGGCTATATCGTCAACGGCCAAAAGATCTGGACCAGCCGCGCCGAATATTCCGACCTGATGATCCTGCTCGCGCGCACCACGCCGAAGGAGAGCGCGAAAAAACGCACCGACGGGCTGTCGGTGTTCATCGTCGATATGAAGGCGGCCAAGGGCAACGGGCTCACCATCAGCCCGATCCGCACCATGATGAACCACTCGACGACCGAAGTGTTCTTTACCGACATGAGGGTGCCGGCGGAGAACCTGATCGGCGAGGAAGGCAAGGGCTTTCGCTACATCCTGTCCGGCATGAACGCCGAGCGCATTTTGATCGCGGCCGAATGCATCGGCGACGCCAAATGGTTCATTGCGAAAGCTGCCGCCTACGCCAGGGAGCGCGTGGTGTTCGGCCGGCCAATCGGCCAGAACCAGGGCATCCAGTTTCCGATCGCCAAAGCCTATGCGGCGATGCGCGCGGCCGAACTGATGGTGAGGGAGGCGACGCGCAAATATGAGGCCGGGCTCGAATGCGGCGCCGAGGCCAATATGGCCAAGATGCTGGCGGCCGACGCCTCCCGGGACGCGGCCAACGCCTGTATCCAGACCCATGGCGGCTTTGGTTTCGCGGAGGAATATGACGTCGAACGCAAGTTCCGCGAGGCGCAGCTCTATCAGGTGGCGCCGATCTCGACCAATCTGATCCTGTCGTTCGTGGCCGAGCACGTGCTGGGCATGCCCCGCTCCTACTGAGAAGAAAAAGATGCTGCCGCTTGAGGGAATCAAGGTTATCGCCGTCGAACAGGCGGTCGCCGCACCATTCTGCTCTTCGCGGCTCGCCGATGCCGGCGCGCATGTCGTCAAGGTGGAACGGCCGGAGGGCGATTTCGCCCGCTTCTATGACGCCACCGCCAAGGGGCAGAGCAGCTATTTTGTCTGGCTCAACCGCGGCAAGGATTCGGTGGTGGTCGATCTCGCGGCCAAAGAGGGCCGCGCGAAACTGGAAGAGCTGATCGCCGGCGCGGATGTTCTGCTCCAGAATCTGAAACCCGGCTCGATGGACAAGCTCGGCTTTTCGCTGGAACGGCTGCGCAAGGACTATCCGGCGCTGATCTGCTGCACCATTTCGGGCTATGGCGACACGGGCCCTTACGCCGATCGCAAGGCCTATGACCTCCTGATCCAGGCCGAGAGCGGGCTCGCCTCGATCACCGGCGGGCCGGAGGGGCCCTCGCGGGTCGGCATTTCCGTGGTCGATATCGCCACCGGCGCTACCGCACATGCGTCCATCCTCGAGGCGCTGATCGCCAGAGGACGCACCGGCAAGGGCACCGATATCAGGATTTCGATGTTCGATGTCATGGCCGACTGGATGGCGGTGCCACTGATCAATTCGGAAGCCGGCAATCCGCCCAGGCGGATGGCGCTGGCCCATCCCTCGATCGCGCCCTATGGCGTGTTTCGCTCGAAAGACGGCAAGGACATCCTGATCTCGATCCAGAGCGAACGCGAATGGAAGAAACTGTGCGCCGAGGTGCTGGGGCAGCCTGATCTTCCCAGTGATCCCAGATTTGCGAACATGGTCGAGCGTGTGCGCAACCGAAAGCTCACCGACAAGGCGGTCGGCGATATCTTCGCCACGCTTTCCCGCGACGACCTCCTGAAGCGATTGGCGGATGCCGACATCGCGTTCGCCGAGGTCAACACCATGGCCGACCTTTCAGCTCATCCGCATTTGCGCCGCATCGAGGTGGCGACGCCGAACGGTGTGATGAGCTATCCCGCGCCCGCTGCCATCTTCGTAGGCGAGCCGCGCCATTACGGCGCCGTGCCCGCCATCGGCGAGCGCACCGACAGCCCTAAAACCGGGTTACGGAAATCGTCATGACCGAGAAAATCGCCGAAAAGCTCGACTTGGACCATTTGCGGCAATGGATCGGCCGCACCGAGGAAAAGACCGACATCGTGACCGCGCATCTGGTGGCGGGATTGCGTTCGGTATTGTTCCTTGACGTCGGCAAGCCGAAAGACGGCGATGCGGCTCCTCTCACCGCGCATTGGTGCCTGACGCTTCCGGTCGTTCCAATGTCGGAGGTCGGTCCCGACGGCCACCCCAACCGCGGCGGATTCCTGCCGCCGGTGCCGTTGCCGCGCCGGATGTGGGCCGGCGGCGCGATCAACTTCGCAGAACCCTTACGCGTCGGCGACGTCGTGACCCACACATCGACGATCAAGGACTTGACGCTGAAGGAGGGCTCTACCGGCTTGTTGTGCTTCGTCTCGGTCGACCATGTTTACAGGACGCCGCGCGGCGTTGCGATCCGCGAGCGCCATGACATCGTCTATCGCGAGATGCCCATGGGCGGACAAAACGCGGCGCCTGCGAAGCCGCCGGCGGCGCCGGCAGCGGCCCAACATTCCGAACGGCATCTCGCCGATCCGGTGCTGCTGTTTCGCTATTCGGCGCTGACCTTCAACGGCCACCGCATCCATTACGACCGCGACTACGTCACCAAGGTCGAGGGCTATCCCGGCCTGATCGTGCACGGCCCGCTGCAGGCGGCGCTCTTGATCGAGCTGGCGGCGAAGCTCAACGGCGGAAGAGCGCCGGCGAAGTTCGTGTATCGCGGTCTGCAGCCACTGTTCGACGGCAGCGAATTCTCCGTCAACGCTTCCGAGATTTCGGCCGGGCTCGACCTGTGGACCGCCAATGCCAAGGGTGAGCCGACCATGAAGGGGACGGCGACGTGGTAATGCTCACCAAGCCGTCAGTGCGAGGAGCGGAGCGACGAAGCAATCCATACTTACTGCGCGGTTGGAGGG
>JBATYU010001165.1:0-7983 GCA_049674245.1 Bradyrhizobium sp.
CGCCGCGGGCGTTGCCGATCGCGGCGCCGGCGTCGACATTGCCGTGCCGGGTTCCGGGGTCATGATGCTGACCGGTGGGGTCGAGGCCGCCGTCGGAAATTCCGCATTGGTCGGTTTGCCGGTCGCCATCGTTGTTGGCGCAAGCACGGCGAGCGGCCCAACGGCAGCCGGAGGCGTGTTCCATGTCGGCGAATACCGCGCAATTACGCCATCATAGGTGCGCTCTTCCATATTGGATGCGATCCGGTGCTGATCGGTGAGCGAGCGGAAGGCCGCGCATTGCGTCGGCGTGCAACGATCCCGCACCAGCAGCACTTGCGCGACCAGGCCATAGCGGTCGCGTTCCAGCGCTCGCCGCAGCGCTTGCAGTTCTGGAGTCATGTTCTTGTTCGCAACCGCCGCATCGCCGAGGGTGGTCAGCCGCGTGACCTGGGACGCCGTGTAGGCCACGGCCGCGGCGGTAGATTCGGCCGAACCAAACAGCACCTTCTCGCAAGCGGACAACACTGTATCGCCGGCGAGGTCGTCGATGCAGGATAATGCCGGCAAGGCGGCGTAGCTTACGTGCGACGAAGATCGGGTTTCGCCCGATCCGCCCCGGCCGGGCGGACCGTAACCGCGAATGGTGGCTGCGGCCGCGACACCGACGGCCAGTAATGTAACGACCGTCAACGTGCCGTTGGCGACTGATTTCTCGGCGCGCAGCAGCGTGATCAGAACGACGAGTCCGAAAAAGCCTGCCGCGCCCAACGTGATCCACATCGGAACGGTCGGCAAGTTCCAGATTTGGTCGAGCGATGAGGCCCACGCCCAATTCATGCGCAAAGTCCCCTCACGCAGCCCCTAGCCGAAGCTAAGGCGTGCTCTCGGCATCCGCGCCGCAAAGATGCTTCTGCGAACCGGGCCATTTGACGGCGAGCGAAACGAAACGCGCCTCACCTGGACGTCCGCGGAACTCTTCAGGAGACCGCGAGTTGGCTTTCTTTGGCCACCCGCTCGAAAGCTTCTGTCGAGCTTTTGATCCGGTATTGGCAGTCGTCTCCGTCGGTCGGCAGCAGGCGGAGCACCTCGTAGGTGCCGCTGGCGGCCGGACGGGCAACGTTGCTAGCAGTAAAATATACAGTCTCTCCAACGCTGAATTTGTGCTTCAACGCCCTCTCCATCACGCAAAAACGCCGGTCGCGCCCACGGTCCCCGCTGCGACGTCCCGGCTGGAAACCGGCGGTGGTATAGCACGCCGCCGACGGCCTTGGCCAGCAACATCGGGACATGGCAAACGCGCTTTTTTTGCAGGTTTTTCAGCGCGATAATGCGCTGCTGAGGGACGCTGGATCCCTTTCCGCCCTCGGTTCCGGGATCGTAGGCTGGTGCCCCTGTTTCCGAATTTCGTGATTTGCCGCGGGCGGTTCCGGAACTTCGAAATCGGCGGTTTGGCGCGCTCAGGCGGTATGCGGGAGCTTACCGTCCGGACTGGCGTGATCCACAGCCAGCGGGAGCTGGTGAGCTAATATCTCGCTCAATTGGTCGACCGGGATACCGTACTTGGCGGCGAGTTGTTTGACGGTGTCGTTGCCCAGCACCTGCCGCAACTGATCGGCCGTGATCGGAAGGTTCTGGCCGTTGCCGATCCAGGATTTGACCTGGTCGCCTAATCCCGCCTGCTGCAGCTTGGCGACGATCGCGTTGAGCCCGCCCTGGCTGCCGGTGCCCATCACTTCGCTCATCACGACCGGCAGCACGGCGGCCCCGAGTTGGCTGAACGCGCTCTTCAATGCCGGTGAATTTTCCAGTGAGTCGAGAATTCCCATAGCAGACCTTTTGGTTGGAAGCGCGTTGGTTGAATGCGCGATGCGGGTTTTGCAGATTGAGACCGCTTTCACGCCAGTCCGTCAAGCCGCGAATGCTGCCATATTCTCGCAACACCGCTCAAACAGTCTCGAATTTCTCAACGACGAGCGTCTCGGCAAGGCCGTCACGGGTCCATTGCTGGAAGGCCGGCAGCGCCATCATCGCCGCCATATAATCTTTCGCCTGCGGAGCCAGCTCGATCGCATAAGTGCGGAAGCGATGTACAACTGGCGCAAACATCGCGTCGGCTCCGCTGAATGCGCCGAACAGAAACGGCCCCAACTTGCCGTGGCGCTCGCGGCATTCGAGCCAAATCTCTTCGATCCGCGAGATATTGGCTTTGGCATCCGCCGACAACGCAATCGCGCCTACCGGACGATGCAGGTTCATGCCGCATTCGTTGCGCAGCGGCAAAAATCCGGAATGCATCTCCGAGGAGATCGAGCGCGCGTGGGCACGGCGCGCGCGATCCTCGGGCCACAGCCTTGCTTCCGGAAAGCGCTCGGCGAGGTATTCGATGATGGCGAGCGAATCCCAGACCGTGATGCCGCCATCGATCAGCGCCGGCACCTTGCCGGATCGCGTGAAGCTCAAGATCCGCGCCTTGTCCGCGATGTTGTCGGTATAGAGCGGGATGAAAACCTCGTCGAAGGCGATGTTGCTGGCGCGCATTGCGAGCCACGGGCGCATCGACCACGACGAATAATTCTTGTTGCCGATAACGAGCGTTAAGCCAGCCATTTCGGATGCGTCCTTTTTCGCCTTGTTATATTGCATAGGGCGCCGGACGCGTTCAACCTGGTACACGGTCACACCGGCGCCCGCGGCCTGCGGACACAACAGCAGGTCCGCGCGCATGAACGCCCATCGCGAAGTGTGGATGTGCCGCAAGCCCGATCCCGAAGCCCGGATGGTCGACATCCGCCGTCAAGAGTTGAAGTCGCGCGGCGAAAAGCTGAGATCGAGCACCTTCCATTCGCCGTAGCGGTCCGCCGGCAGCATCGCATAAGGCTGGCAGGCCTGCAGCGCGCTGATCGCGCTCTGCATCAACAGCGGCCCCTTGGCGGAGGCACTGGCTTCGATCAGGATCGGATCGCGGGCGAGCCGGCCGTCGGGCGTCATCAGCACCCGCAGCTTGATGATTATGGTGTCGGACGGCCCAACCGAGACCGGCAATTTCGAGCATGTCTTGAGGTGGCGGCGGAACTCCGCCACCACGCCGGACGCGACGTCGGCGGCGGTCGAGGCCGTCGCATCGATGCCGTCACCCGATTTGTCGCCCGAACCGGCCGACTTCACCGGAAGCGGCAGGTCTTCGGGCAGACCGAGCATCACGTGATATTTGAGGGTCAGATCAGGCTCGGGAGGGGTGTAGGCAGGCGCCGGCGCTGCGGCCTGTGCAGGCGGCGGTGATGGCGCTGGCGGTTGCGGCTGAGGTTGCGGCTGAACCGCGGCGATTTCCTGTCGGTTGGAACGTGACGCCGATGACGCTGCCTGTTGCTGCGGAGCGGCGTTTGCGGGCTGTTGGCCCGGCGGCGGCGGCTTCGACGGTTGCGGAGCGCTCGCGGCCTCGGATTTCGCCTGCGAAGACGCGTCAAGCGAAGGTGTCTGCGCTGGCGGCGGCGGAGGCGGATCGGGTTCTCTTGCCGGGACCTCATCGGGCGTCACGATATCGACCGCGATCGGCTCGGCCGTCACCACACCAAAGGGATGCACCTCGGTAAACAGGAATACCAGCGCGAGCACCGACAAATGGGCGACTGCCGATGCCGTGATATCCGTGCGTATGAACCGCCGCAGTTCCATCGCTGTGATTTTGCGCTTGATCTACCTCTAGCATAACGGCCGGCGCTACAGCCTCAATCCCATTTCGGCGCGAAACCGAAATCGGTAAGGCGGGTTTTGACGCCTCCCATACGGGAAATCTGCTGCATTTCTTCGTCCGACAGGTCGAAATCGAAGATATCAATGTTCTCCGACAGCCGCTCCAGCTTCGACGTCCGCGGAATCGCGGAAACATCCTGCTGCACCAACCAACGCAGGCAGATTTGGGCAGCGGTCTTGCCATGCAACCGCCCGATCCGGTTAAGCGTCTCGTCGCCCTTGATCCTCCCCTTGGCGACCGGGCTATAGGCGACCAGGGCCAGCCCGTGCTGCGCGCAGGCTTGCCTGACCTTGGTCTGGTCGAGATAGGGATGGTACTCGACCTGGTCGCATACCAGCGGCTCCGGACATTCGGCGACCGCCTGCTCGATCAGCGCCACGGTGAAATTCGAAACACCGATGTGCCGGGTCAGGCCGAGCTTCTTGGCATGCGCCAGCGCCCCCAGCGTCTCCGATAGCGGCACCTGCGGATTGGGCCAATGCAGGAGCAGCAAATCGACCTCAGGCAAGCGCAGCCGGACCAGGCTTTCCTTGGTGGAACGCTCGAGATCGTTCGGGGCAAAATGCGTGGTCCAGACCTTGGTGGTCACGAAAACATCGTCGCGCTTCACGCCGGAGGCGCGCACGCCATCGCCGACTTCGCGCTCGTTCTCATAGGCCTGCGCGGTGTCGATATGGCGATAGCCGAGCTTCAACGCCTGCTCGACCAGCCGCGCGCAGGCGCGGCCGCGCAGCTCCCAGGTGCCGAGCCCGATTGCCGGGATTTTTGCGCCATTAGCCTCGACGAATTGCATGCACGGGAACTCTGTTCGATCGTGTCCCATTATGTCCCGGCGGCGGCGTACTGCCAACCGGACTAAGCCTTGTTCGAAGATTAGATCTTAGGCCTTCGCCAGCGCGGCGAACACCATTTCCGGCGCATGAGCAATGACGGCGAGTAGCGCCCGCGCCGGTCCGCGCGGTGCGCGCTTACCCTGCTCCCAATTCCGGATGGTTTCGACGGGCACGCCGAGCTTTGCCGCGAACTCATGCTGGGTCAATCGCGCGCGACGGCGAAGAGCGCGCACCACGGGGGTGCCGGTTTCCGCAGGCTCCGCAAAGGACATCGCCGGCTGCAACGGGAATTCCTGCCCGTCCCGCAATTCGACGATTCGCCCGTCCGCTTTCAGCCGCAAGCGCTGCATCGCTAACCCCCGCGCGGATTATCGACGACGCCCGTTAAGGTTCGATTAACGATAGATGCCGGTCGCAACGGGACTATTCCAGCCCGAACCACAGCGTCGCGATGCCGAGGAAAGAAAAAAACCCGACCACGTCGGTGATGGTCGTAACGAAGGTGCCGGAGGCCACGGCCGGGTCCGCCCGCACCCGTTCCAGCACCATCGGAATGAGAATGCCCCCGAGCGCGCCGGCGACGAGGTTGCAGATGATCGCAAGCCCGATAACGACGCCCAAGCCCGGAATCTTGAACCACGCCACCGCGGCGATGCCTGTAATGACGGCGAAGGCTATGCCGTTGACGAGCCCGACCATGCTCTCGCGCAACACGACGCGAAATGCGTTGCTCGCGCCGAGTTCGCGCGTCGCCAATGCGCGCACCGCAACCGTCATGGTTTGGGTAGCCGCATTGCCGCCCTGGCTCGCGACGATCGGCGCCAGCACTGCCAGCGCCACCATCTTTTCCAATTGGCCCTCGAACAGGCCGAGCACCGAGGACGCCAGGAACGCGGTAGCGAGGTTCACCAAGAGCCAGTTGAAGCGGCCCTTGGCGATGGTCCAGACATTGTCCGACAACTGCTCGTCGCTGGTGACGCCGCCGAGCGCCTTGATTTCCTCGTCCGCCTCTTCCTCAATGACGTCGACCACGTCGTCGACGGTGATGACACCGACCAGCCGGTTCTCGGTATCGACCACGGGAGCAGCGACCAGGTTGTACTTGCCGAACAGCCGCGCCACCTCTTCCAGATCGTCCAGCACGGAGACCCGGCGGCGGTCTTCGTCGATCAGTTCGGCGAGCGGCACTGGGCGGCGCGCGCGCAACAACACATCCAGCGGCACCGCGCCCTGCCAGTGTTGCGCCTTGTCTACCGCATAGATTTCGTAGAACCGGTCCGGCAGGTTCGGCGCGTCGCGCATGTAGTCGATCGCCTGCCCCACCGTCCAGTCCAGCGGTACCGTGATGATTTCGGTCTGCATCCGCCGTCCGGCGGAGTTGTCCGGATATTCCAGGCTGCGCTCGAGCACGTCGCGCTCGGACGGCGGCAGCTTTTCGAGAATTTCCTCCTGATCCTCTTCGTCCAGGGTCTCCAGCAATTCGACGGCGTCGTCGGATTCGAGTTCACGAACGCCCTCGGCGACCGTCTCAGGCTCGAGCTCTTCGAGGATTTCCTCCCGGACGGTATCGTCGACCTCGTTCAACGCCGAGAAGTCGAAATCCGTGCCGGTCATTTCGACAAGGCTGACGCGATCGTCAGGCCCGAGCGCCGCGATCAGATCGCCGAGATCGGCCTCGTGGAGTTCGGCCACGACCTCGCGCAGGAAAGGCGTGTCGTTTGTCTTGATACAACGGGTGATCTGATCGACGAATTCAACGCGAATTTCGCCATCTTCGTCGCGCATCGGGAAACGGTCGAGCACGGAAGCTTCAGCGGAGTGGGCAACATCCATATCTTCGGCCATGGCGCGCCTCGCCGGTTTGACAGAATGGTTCAACTCGTCTGAGCTAGAGGCGAATGTCAAATCCACCGCACGAGTGGAGTGGATTTGACATTCGCTACCCACCTAGCCGCGGGTTCGCGAAGCGAGTGTCAAATCCGAAACTCTACTAGAAACCAATATTTGCTAATGGTCGATCGATTCTAACGTTCGCAAAATATGCCTGCCGAAAAGGGGATGCGAATGTTAGAATCGGACCACTAGCGCTGTACCCAATAGGTAACACCAAGCGCAATGAAGAATATGCGCCGGAAAAAATTGGCCAGGCTGTTTGCGAACATGCCGGTCGCCGCCCTGGTCTGGCTGGCGTGGATGACGCTGGCGCTAGCCGCGGACTGCCCGCGTAAGGGAACGCTCGGCACTTCGCGCATCCTCCGCGTCGATGCGGCCACCTACCCGCGGGTCGGAATCAAGAACTATCCGCAGACTTTGCCGCTGCGGGATCACGAGGTGGTGCTGACCTTCGACGACGGCCCGTGGCCGCCGACGACGCCGAAGGTGCTGGCGATGCTGGCCAAGGAATGCGTGCGCGCGACCTTCTTCCTGATCGGCAAGCCGACATCCGAGCATCCGGAACTGGCGCGGCGAATCGCGGCCGCGGGGCACACGATCGGACATCACACATGGACCCATTTCAGCCTGATGCGAATGCCCGAGGCCAATGCTTTCGACGAAATCGACCACGGCATTTCCGCGGTCGAAATGGCGCTCCACGGCGTTGCCACCACGACCCCGTCGACGCCGTTCTTCCGCTTTCCGGGTTTTGGGACGACCGAGGCAACCCTCGATCTCCTGCAATCTCGCGGCATTGTCGTGTTCGGGACCGATCTGTGGGCCAGCGATTGGAACAAAATGACGCCGAGGCGGAAATTGAAGCTCTTGATCGAGCGGTTGAGGGTGGCCCGCAAGGGAATCATCCTGCTGCACGACCCCAAGGGACAGACGGTCGCCATGCTGCCGGCTTTCTTGCGTTACCTCAGGGACAACCACTATCACGTCGTGCATGTGGTTCCTGCCGGTCCCGCCGTTGATTCTGACGGGGCGCCCTGATTTGAACCCGAAACCTGTGCGAAAGTCGCGCCGTTAAGGCTGCGTTCACAACGCCGTATGCAATGTTCGCTACTCTGGAAGTCCGTGAACCATTGCGGCAAGGTTCGAGACGAACTTCGACAACGGACGGCAAAATGACGCTGTCGGGGGCGAATGGAATGCGGGCGGTGGGTGATGACCGGTAACGGCTCAGTTGGGTTCCGCGCACGGCCTTCGTCCGTCCTTTGCGTCCTCTGCCTGGGATTTCTTGCGGGTCTCTGCTCGCAAGGCGCGTCAGCCGCCGATTGCCCCGGCCATCCCGATGCGATCGGCACCTCGCGCACCCTCGTGGTCGATCCGCGCGAGCATCCGCGGATCGGCACCATGCAATATCCCGAGACGCTGCCGCTCAGGGATCATGAGGTGGTGCTGTCGTTCGACGACGGGCCGCTGCCGCGCAACAGCAATCAGATTCTGGCAATCCTTGCCGCGCAATGCATCAAGGCG
>JBATYU010001166.1:0-1645 GCA_049674245.1 Bradyrhizobium sp.
ATACCCGGCAATTTTCGTCTGTTCACGATTTTCTCAAGGCCGATCCGCCGGAGGGCCCCACTTGCCTGGTGCTCGACGTGAGAATGCCGGGGCGAAGCGGTCTTGAGCTTCAGCGCGACCTTGCCGCCGCAAACAGACAAGTGCCGATCATCTTCATTACAGCCCATGCCGACGTGCCAATGACGGTGCAAGCGATGAAGGGCGGTGCGATAGAGTTCCTCACAAAGCCGTTCCGTGATCAGGATCTTCTTGACGCTGTCGAGGCCGGCCTCGCTCGCGACCGTATCCGTCTGGAGAGTGAACGGGCATTGGCTTTGCTCAGGGAGCGCTACGACACGCTCAGCTCCCGCGAGCGCGAGATCATGCTCCATGTCGTGGCGGGTCGCCTCAACAAACAGATCGCCCACGATATCGGAATCGCCGAGTCTACGGTGAAGGTGCATCGCACCCACCTGATGCGGAAGATGAAGGCCCGTTCGCTTCCCGAGCTTAGCCGGATGGCGGACACCCTCAACGTGAGGCTACAGCAGCCGCAGAACTCCTAGGCTGGCCTAAGGGCAGCGCCACAAGCGTTTCCGCGCGAGAGCACTTTCTCCGCGAACAAATTATACCTGCCGCATTGCTACAACGCTGATCGCCGCGCATTTCGTGCTCACCCGGTCAACGGATGCAGAAGCGCGACGCCAAAGATCTCGCGCCCGCGTCGTTCCTAAGCGATGGCTTAGCACAAGCAACTACAAGCGAACCTCACACTACCACCGCGCAATCGACCACGCCGTGCCAAACCGTCAAAACACGTCGTACCGGTTTTGCCGGGGAGTTGCCCCACGCACGCGAGGTTATAATGCGCGTATCAGGATCCAGCGCACCCTCCGAACGCTTGACACAATTTCGTCGTCTCGAACCGGGACTTCAAACTACAGCACCAGAATCTTCCTTTGCAGCTGATCAACAGTTCCACTTGGTGGCAAACAGCCTGGTCGAGCTGCTTGAAACTGCAGGGCGAGAGCTAGAGCGTGACCGAGAGTTGGCCAAGGCGTCACTGATTGCGGCATCGCGCATCTTGCACGCGGAGATCGAGCGTTGTTCTGTCGCTAACGGCTGCCCAAGAGGTGGTCTGGTGGCTTGGCAGATCGCTCGCGTGCAAGCTTACATTGACTGCAACTTACATCGCACCCTTCACATCCGGAATCTCAGTGCGGTCGCGCGTCGGAGCCCAGCGCACTTCTCTCGAAAATTCAAATTAGCTTTCGGCGAGTCGCCACATGCCTACGTGGTGAAAAGGCGTCTGGAGAGAGCCTGCCACCTGATGATGACCAGTGCGGCCTCACTGAGTGAAATAGCCTTGAGCGTCGGTTTTTCGGATCAGGCACATCTATGCAGGCTCTTCAGAAGGGCTTTTGGTCAAAGTCCAGCCAGCTGGCGACGCGAACGCGGAATCCCTGGCGAGGTCACCTTGAGAACCGGCGCTGACGAGAATTTTGGTGCGGCTTAACCAATGACCGTTATGCCCCGGTAGCAACCAAATTCAGCGGCGCAGCGAAATGACGCGAATGGGATGGACCGGCCGTGCTCCTGCCCCGAGCGACCGACAGAATCGGTTCGGGGGCTTTGAAGCACGAGGAGCACATGCCATGACTTGCAA
>JBATYU010001167.1:0-2806 GCA_049674245.1 Bradyrhizobium sp.
GTACCAGATGTTCTGCGCCCACTCTTCGTCTTTCCACTTCTCCGTCATAATCCGTTCCTCCCACGCCTTCCGATCAGGTCGGTCAATAAAATTTCGCCCGCTCTATTGTGCGGGCGGCAATGCGGAAGAGCCAAGCGTGCAGTCTGTCAGTCGATGACGTCATCCGCATGTGCCGTGCAATGCAAAGCGCAGCCGCGGACCTTGGAACTCCGTGCATGCAGGCGGTATGAGCCAGCATCGACCATCCTCCCTCTGCGGCCCTTGGCGGACTCTTGCTGAGCAATCTGCTCTCTTTAGCAAGCGCGATCTAGGGCTAGTTTCAACCCATAGACGTACTCACTTGGTCGCATATGTGCTCGCGAAATGAGCAGGCGCCGCTCTGGTATTTTGGGCTTGCGGCGTGACGCCGCAATCGGCGATTGCGACGGTGAGGCCGGAGTTCTGCATCACGTATTACCCCGGCAGCATGCTGGTGACCGACCGAAAGAATTCCGAAATTCGCGATTATGTGATCCGTCAGCCTGAGGCGGCCGCGCGCAGCGCGGCCCTCGAAGGGCGACGGCCCGGGCCGTTCATCTTTCAAGGCTCGCTTCGCTCGCACCTCAGAACGACGGAGAGAGGTTATGCCGCATCGCGCGCGTTCTTGTCGAGCAAACCGGCCTCGATCGGCCCCTGACGAATGCGCTTGATCTCCGAGCGCTCGATCTTCACCAAGCAAGCCGAAGCCGTAAGTTGATTTGCTCATCAAGCCGCTTTCACGATCGCTGTTCTTAGACTGGCGACACGCAATAGGTCATAGCTGTTGACCGGCTTTAGTCCTGATGCCGGGGGGAACATCGCAGCGCTATGCTGGCGGCTCAAAAATATGATCCAGTGGACGAGGCAATTCTCTCATCCGGACCCGCCTAATCCAACTGGCCCCAAACAGAGGAGGAACCGAAGATGAGCACGAGCAAAATCCCGCGCGTCACGCGACGCCGGTTCTTGAAGGAAACCGGCCTAACCCTTGCCGCCGCCGGTGCCGCACCGGTGCTCTCCGCGCCATTCGTGTCGCGGGCGCTGGCCGACACCCAGACGCTCTCGATGGTGCAATGGAGTCATTTCGTTCCCGCGTTCGACACATGGTTCGACAAGTTCGCTAAGGACTGGGGGGAGAAGAACCAGATATCGGTGACCGTCGACCACATCCCCGTGCAGGACGTCGCCGCACGTGCGGCCGCTGAGGCGTCGGCCGGATCGGGCCACGACCTGTTCCAGTGGAACGGGGCCGGCGGGCCGCATCTCTACCGGAAGTTCCTTGTCGATGTTACGAGCCTGGTCGAGTACGTCGAGCAAAAGCACGGGAAGATCAGCATCATCGGGAAGCAGATCGGCTACAATCAAGACGACAAGACCTGGTCTGCGTATCCCGACTACTACATCAATTTTCCGGTCATGTACCGCAAGAGCCTGTGGGACGGGATCGGTGTAACGCCGGACACGTGGGACAACATCCGGAAAGGCGGCGCGAAGCTGAAAGCGAAAGGCAACCCGGTCGGAATTTCGCTTGGTCACAGCAACGACCCGAACCAGACATGGCGCGGCGTGTTGTGGAGCTATGGCGGCGCCGTTCAGGACGAGGCCGGCAAGCAAGTCGTGCTCGACAGCAAGGAGACGGTCGAAGCGGTCAAGTTCGTCGCCGCCCTCTACAAGGAGGCGATGACGTCCGACGTTCTTTCGTGGAACGACGCCAGCAATAACCAGTACATCGATTCAGGCGTCAGTTCGTTGATCATCAACCCGATCTCGGCTTATCGAACGGCCCAGCAGCTCAATAAAAAGGTGGCCGACGATATTTTCGTGATGAAGCCGCCCAAGGGTCCGGTGCGCCAGTTAATCGGAAGCGCACCGAACTCCTATGGAATCTGGAAGTTCGCCAAGAACAAGGAGGCGGCGATGGCGTTCCTCAAGCACTACGCCGATAACTGGGTCGAGGCCTTCAAGGCAAGCACCGGATACAACATGCCGATCTATGCCAATATCGTGCCCAAGCCGATGCCGATCCTGTCCAACGATCCGACATCGACTCCGAACGACAAGTTGGCGATCCTGCAAACGTCGGACGAGTGGTCGGCTGCCACCGGCTATCCGGGACCGGCCTGGGCCGCGACCGACGAGGTCTATAACAACTTCATCATCTGCGACATGATGGCGAAGACGGCGACGGGTTCGATGAGCGCCGAAGATTCGGTCAAGTGGGCCGCGCAACAGTGCGACGCCGTATTCAAGAAGTGGGCCGGAAAGACCTGATCGCTGGGACCGAACCGCGTGCGTTCTTGCGCGCGGTCCGGGTCATGCCGGCGCTGTCGGTTGTCGGGCCATGGGAAGACACGAACGACACTCCCCCGTCTGATTGGCCGGGGGATGTGCTACGTTAAGTTTCAGGGAGGTTCGATGGCTGCAGTGTTGACCAGGGATGTCGTCAAGAAATTTGGCGAAGTCCCCGCCGTCGACGGCATTACCCTGTCGGTGCCGGACGGCGAGTTCATGGTGCTGCTCGGCCCGTCGGGCTGCGGCAAGACGACGTTCCTGCGCATCATCTGCGGGCTCGAGAGGCAGACGAGCGGCGACCTTTTGATCGGCGGCGACGTCGTCAACGATATTCCGCCGCGCGCCCGCGGCGTCGCGATGATGTTTCAGAGCTACGGCCTCTATCCGCATTACACGGTGCGCATAAATATCGCCTGTCCGCTGCGGACGCAGCGCGTTCCGAACGCCGAGGTTGAAAGGAAAGTCGAGTGGGCGTCGCAACTGCTCGGCATTGGGC
>JBATYU010001168.1:0-5010 GCA_049674245.1 Bradyrhizobium sp.
GCCTGACGCTCCCGCGGCTGCGCCTGCGACCGCGCCGGCGGCGGATGGGGAGAAGCCGAATTGAGGGCTGGTTTGGTGAAGCCCAAATGGGGAAACGAAGCCGCTGACCCGCGAAACCCGATATTCAGGTTTTAGACATCACGCGAGAGTGCACTCGTTTCGGATTGTCACGGTGATCCTGGCCTGGGTGTTTATCGCCGCTGCCTTTTACGAATGGCCGGAGCTGCTCACAGGACTTCAACGCACGATACAATGGGGCATGCAAGCCATAGGCGACAGCATTCCGTCGCCATGGGGTCCGCGAATCGAATTTGTCTTCAGAGAGATTGGCGGCTTCGTCTGGCTCCAGATTACTTTGATCGTTATTTTTCTACGCATCATCCTATCTGGCATTGCAAGCGCCTGGCGTTTGCTCAGAGCGCGTAGGGTGGATTAGCGAAGCGCAGCCCGGATGCGCGAAGCGACATCCGGGATTTTCATTTGCGTTAATCCCGCATATCGGAGTTCATCATCGCGCGCATTAGCGCGACCCGTTGGCTCATGCGGGCTACTTTCTTGCCTCTTTTCTTTATCTCAAAATTGAGATATAAGCTGATGTGCCCTGGCGAGACGAAATCCTCGACGAGACCGTCGCCGCAGAGATCGCCGCCCTTCCGGCCGACATGCAGGCGAGGTTTCTCCGGCTTGCCGAGCGTATTGCGTCGGTCGGGCTGGAAAGCCTGAGCGAACCGCATGTGAAGCACCTTGAAGGAAAGCTGTGGGAGTTGCGGCTGACAGGCCGCGATGGAATTGCCCGCGCGCTGTACGTGACGGCGATCGGCCGCTGGTCGTCGTGGTGCGCGCGTTCGTGAAGAAGACGCAAAAGACGCCGCGTGCCGAGATCGAACTCGCGCTGCGGCGAGCAAAGGAAGTGACATGACCATCCGGTTCGAAAAGCTGAAAGCCCGCCTGCTCGCCAACCCCAAGGTCAAGGCCGAGTATGACGCGCTCGCTCCGGAGTTCGAGATTGCCGCCGAGTTACTCAGAGCTCGCCTGCGCGCGGGCCTGTCCCAGGCCGAACTCGCGGCGAGGATGGGCACCAGCCAATCCACCATCGCCCGGCTCGAGAATGGTCAGACGCTTCCGAGCACCAAGACCCTGCTGCGCTACGCCGCGGCAACCGGCAGCAAATTCCACGTGCGGCTATCGGCGGCGTGACGCTCTGAGGATAGATTCATGACCAGAAAGCTCCCGAAGCGAGGCTTGCCGCCCATGCATCCCGGCGAACTTTTGCGCGAGGAAATTTTGCCGGCGCTCGATCGGCCCAAGACCGAGATCGCCAAACTGCTCGGCGTTTCGCGTCGGACGCTTTATGACGTCTTGGGCGAAAGGCAGCCGGTGACGCCGGCCATGGCGTTACGGCTCGGGAAGTTGTGCGGAAACGGGCCCGATCTCTGGCTCAATCTGCAAAAGCGCTACGATCTGCATCGGGCGCAGCAGGAGCTTGGCGAGAAGATCAAGAAAATTCCGACATTGGAAGTTGCCTGAGGCGAGGCTTGATCCGAACCGGTTTCGGCCGAAACAGAGGACGCCTGGATATGGCTGACACCGAAGAAATCCACCATTTCAACGAGCGTCGCCACAGCTTCGCGACGGCCGAGCTCTCAGACGAGAAGGTTCAGGCCATCGGCGCCTCACGCATGGACCAGCGGCATGCGCATCTCGATGCGGTGCTGGAGCCGAAATGACGGGACTCCCGAACCGCCGTTCGCCGACGATAAAAGAGGTGGGTTACGCCTTTGGCTAACCCACCCTACGGCATCGAGCTGAAGATTCGCGGGCAGCTCGAAAAGCGGATTAGGTTCGTAGGGTGGGTTAGCGAAGCGTAACCCACCGTTCCCGTGATAATCGGAGGGTTACGCTGCGCTAACCCGCCCTACGGAGCTGTCGCATCCCTAAAATCATTTCGTGTCGGCCAGGGCGCCGTGGCAGCCTTCGGAGGCGGGTTCGCGTACCCACTTTCCTGCTGCACAAATTTCCATGAACCTGTCCGTTATACAGAATCCGGCGCCATCACTGAAAGATCGGCCAGCCCACGCGCAACCGTTGGGCGGAACCGGAACCAGGGCATAGGCCGGCGGCAGTTGGTCTGCCTCAGGGCGCGACGGTGCGGCTGGTTGGGCGCGGGCGGCGGAAAGCAATAGAGCGCTCATCAAGATCGTTCTCGCAAGCATCGTCAGCACTATCGTCCCCCTTTGTTACGCTACCTTCGCACGCACGCCATTGGATTATGATCCGAGATGGCGACACCTCCATCGTCGGCAACCGCGAACTTTTCCACTTTTCAACCAGCCGTTTTCGAATGTCCGCAGGGTTGCCCGTCTGGAGAACGGCCACCCCCCGCCGCGCACCAGGACACTGCTGAGCTACGCCGAGGCGACCGGCAGGTTTCACGTGCGGCTCGTGGTGACGCATGCCACCTAGCCCGGATGGAGCCTTACTAACCCGCCCCACGGGCTGTCGCACCCCAGGTCATTTCGTGTCGGACACGGCGCCGCGGCAGCCTTCGGTGGCGTTTTCGCGCACCCACTTTCCTGCCGCACAAATCTGCATGACCCTGTCGGCGACACAGAAACCCGCGCCATCACTGAACGAGCGGCTGGCCCAGGCGCAACCGTTGGGGGGAACCGGGATCAGCGGGGCATAGAGTGGCGACAGTTGGTCCGCCTCAGGGAGCGATGCGGGCGCTGATGGTGCCGGCTGGGCGCGGGCAGCGGAAAGCAAGAGAACGCTGATCAAGATTGTTCTCGCAGGCATTGTCAGCATGATCGCCCCCTTTGTTGATGCGCCACCTTCGCACGCAGGCCACCGGATTATAATCAGAGATTACGACACCTCCATCGTCGGCAACCGCGAACTTTTCCACTTTTTAAGCAGCCGTTTTCGAAGGTCCGCAGGCGGCAGGGTTGCCCGACTGGAGAACGGCCACCCGCTGCCGAGCACCAAGACACTGCTGAGCTACGCCAAGGCAACCGGCAGCAGGTTTCACGTGCGGCTGTCGGCGGCCTGACGCGCCCGGCGCTGACCCGTTGCGCTGCCTCACCCACCAAGTAATCCACTTCCTCATCTGTGGGCCTGGATCGCCCGGGGCACGGCCCCGCCGCCTAGTGGGGGGCGTCGTCCTTGGGGGGACGGGGCGGGTGCCGTGCAGGCCGCTCCGCGAGGGGCGACCCAATCAGGATAATTGGTGTTTTCGCCGCTGGTTCCTGCGACATTTTTGAAACCGCCCTGTTCCATCACCACAAGGCCGGCGGCTATCATCGCGCCGTTCCGCTTCATCAACCGGGCCGGACCCAAACCTCGCGCCGCGCGTTGAATCAGCGAGGGTGTACAGGATGGTGCGATGACAACCGTTGCAAAACTGCTGGCGCGAAAGCAGCAACTAAAGGACCGGCTGCAGCAAGACCCCGGCCCGAACGAGCGCGATGAAATCGAGCGCCTGCTGACAGAGATCGACGCCGCGCTGGATTTGCTCGAGGAAGTGGGTCCGAGCTAAGCGAAGCGATGAGCAAATAGTCCTTTGCTAGCGGCCGGCGAACTTCATTGAACGGAGCCGTAACACGAAAATGGCCCCGGTCAGGGGGCCATTTTGTATTAGTCGTCCCAGTAATGGTGACGCCTGATGATCACCGTCCGGTCGCCATCGCGATCGTACCAGCCGCGATGCCAGCCCCGGTCATGACCGTAGAACTCGGCACGAGGGCCGCGATAATAATCGCGGTAATAGTCCCGGTCGCTACCGATGCGGAAGCTAAACCCCTCGGCGCTCGCCACGGTAGGCGCAGCAACCGCGATTGTCGCCAGCGCTGCGAGAACGCAAGAAAGCTTCTTCATTTCGCTTCTCCTATCGTTGTGTCGCGCGAAGAGAAAACGAGCGGGACCGCGTGACGTTCCTGGAACAGGCGAGGAACTTTTTTGAACAGTTATTCAGCTAGATTGCCTCGTGGTAACGCGGTCCCGCAAAGTGCATTTCGATATTGCTTCTCGCGCGCGCAGGCCGGTACTCACTGCGGCCGCGATGGGAGCATTATTCTCGCAGCTGTTCGCGCGGATCGGCATCATGAGGACATTGAACGGGAACGTCGAACGTAAGTTTGATTCATCGCGCAAAGACCGTAGAGGCTAGCATCAGTCGTTTGTGAGGTGGCCGGGATGGTCGCACCGTGATCGATCTAAAATTCAATTTAATGGCGTTGGCCGGCTTCGAACCTACATCAGCTCTATACGCATTCCAGTGAGTTCCGATGGAGCTTCCCCATGTCGAACACCGCCGTAAAAGTCGCTTCAGTCGTTTTCGTGGTCCTGGCCTCAACCACCGCCTCATTTGCGCGAGGCGGAGGGGTCCGGCCAAACGCCGGTATAATTGGCGCGGCGCAAAGTCAGGTGGTCGATCCGAGCGGGATTGCAAACGCCCAGAAGGTCGCGCCGCTACCGCCGCCGCACATCGGCGTCCCGACAGTTCCGCAGTTCAAGTGATGGCGAAAAAAGGGTGAGATCGCAAGCCGCTGCTCAGTCCACCGCAAGCCGGCTGATTTGCCCGACGACGGGCAAATCAGTTTGGCCAATTCGTACCGATTCATCTCGCGCGTCCGGCCCTCGACGACAACGCGATCGTTTTGTGCCATCATCCAGCTCCCTTCCTTGCTCGGTCCGGGCTCGAAGCCCATGCAACTGTTCGGGTTGAGGAAGACACCGGATCTGTCCCTTGCTCCCCGTCAGGCTCTCGCGGCCTTCGAGCACGAACGGGCTCAGATCCAGCGACGGGCGGCTGGTCAGAGCCGCCCGTTCGCACATTCTGGCAGATTTTGCGGACACAAGAGCACGTATAAGCCGTCAAAACCATTGCGCAGGGAAGGCCGGACCAGTTCGGTGAACCTGTGGTGACTATGCTCGTGTGCTTTTTTACCTTGCACGCGAGGCTTCTGTAACGGGCCTCGAAGAGTCAATCCCTTTTTTGCGTCATCCACTCGC
>JBATYU010001169.1:0-4752 GCA_049674245.1 Bradyrhizobium sp.
GTGATCGGGTGGATGTAGCTCTCGTAGAGAATGCCAAGGATCAGGTACACGACCACAAGCGCCGCCAGGATCAGAAGCGGCACGGTGCCGAGCGATTGCTGGAATGCCTGCGCGGTACCCTGGAAGCTTGAGTTGAGCGTCGCGGGCGCACCGAGCTCGGCCATCGATCGCTGAACCGCATCGGTGGCCTGGCCCAGCGCCACGCCCTGACCGAGGTTGAAGCTGATGGTGATCGCCGGGAATTGGCCCTGGTGGCTGATCGAGAGCGGGCGCACCGGCACGCTGGTCCAGCTCGCAAACGTGGCGAGCGGCACCTGATCGCCGGTGGTCGGCGACTTGATATAGAGCTTGTCGAGCGTATCGAGCTTGCCCTGAAGCTCCGGCAGGATCTCCAGGATCACATGATAGCTGTTGAGCTGGGTGAAATACTGCGTGACCTGGCGCTGGCCGAACGCGTCATAGAGCGTATCGTCGATCAGCTGCGGCTGGATGCCGTAGCGCGAGGCGGTGTCGCGATTGATCGTCAGCGTCAGCGTCGTCCCCGTGGCCTGCTGATCGGTCGCGACGTCGCGCAGTTCGGGCAGGGTCTGCATCTTCGCAAGGATCTTCGGTGCCCATTCGTTCAGCTCGGCCAGATTGGCATCCTGCAGCGTAAACTCGAACTGCGTTCGCGTCGGCCGGCCGCCGAGCCGGACGTCTTGCGCCGCCTGCATGTAGAGCCGGGCGCCGTCGACCTTTTCAAGCTTGGGACGCAGGCGGGAGATGATCTGTTGCGCGTTGGCCTTCCGCTCGTTGCGCGGCTTCAGGGTGATGAACAAATTACCGTTGTTGCCGGCCCTGCCGCCGCCGCCGATCGCCATCGCGACGGTGGCGACGTCCGGATCCTCCATCACGATTTTGCTGAGCGCCTCCTGCCGGCTCTTCATGGCCTCGAAGGAGATGTCCTGCGAGGCTTCGGAGGTGGCGGTGATCAGGCCGTTGTCCTGCTGCGGGAAGAACCCCTTCGGGATGATCACGAACAGATAGATCGACAGTCCGAGGGTGGCGAAGAAGATCAGCAGCGTCGTCAATTTCCAGCGCAGCGCCAGATCAAGGCCGCGCTCATAGGCATGCAGCATTCGCTCGAACGCGCGCTCGCTCCACTGATAAAACCTGCCGTGCTTGGTCTCGCCGTGGGCGCGCAGGAAACGCGACGCCATCATTGGCGTCAGCGTCAGCGACACCACCATCGACACGAAGATCGTCATCGCCAGCGTCACCGCAAACTCGCGGAACAGCCGTCCGATGATGCCGCCCATCAGAAGCAGCGGGATCAGCACCGCGACCAGCGAAACGCTGATCGACACGATAGTGAATCCGATCTCGCTGGCGCCCTTGAAGGCGGCGGCAAGCGGTTTCTCGCCTTCCTCGATATAACGCGTGATGTTTTCCAGCATCACGATGGCGTCGTCGACCACGAATCCGACGGCGATCGTCAAGGCCATCAATGACAGATTATCCAGCGTATAGCCGAATACCCACATCAGCGCGCAGGCCCCGAGTAGCGCGAGCGGCACCGTCACCGTGGGGATCACGGTGGCCCAGAAGCTGCGCAGGAAGACGAAGATCACCATGACCACCAGGAGGATGGTCAGCATCAGCGTAAACTGCACGTCCTCGACCGCGGCGCGGATGGTCTGGGTGCGATCAGAGATGATCTCGATCTTGATCGCCGGCGGAATGGCGGCCACCAGGCGCGGCAACAGCGACTTGATCTTGTCGACGGTCTCGATGACGTTGGCACCGGGCTGCTTGAAAACCACGAGGAACACGCCGCGCTTGCCGTTGGACCAGGCCGCCTGCTTGGCGTCTTCGGGGCCGGTGACCGCCCGGCCGATGTCGCGGATCCGCAACGGGCCGCCGTTGCGATAGGCAATGATGACGTCGTTCCAGTCCTTCGCATCCAGCATCTGGTCGTTGGCGTAGATCGTGTAGGCGCGCTTGTCGCCGTCGATGTTGCCCTTCGGGCTATCGACGGTTGTGATCGCGATCTGATTGCGCACGTCTTCCAGCGACAGGCCCTTGGCGACCAGCTTGGCCGGGTCGACCTGCACGCGGATCGACGGCTTCTGCTGACCGCCGATGATGACCTGCGCCACGCCCGATATCTGGCTGATCTGCTGCGCGAGCTGAGCGTCGACGGCGTCGCTCACGGTGGTCAAGGGCAGCGCGTCGGACGTCGCGGCCAACAACAGGATCGGCGAATCCGCCGGGTTGACCTTGCGGTAAGTCGGCGGTGACGGAAGGTTTTTGGGCAACTGGCCGCTGGCAGCGTTGATGGCGCCTTGCACGTCGTTGGCGGCCCCGTCGATGCTGCGGTTGAGGTCGAACTGGATCGTGACCGCGGCGGTGCCGAGATAGCTGGTCGACGTCATCTGGGCAATGCCGGGAATCTGCGCGAACTGCCGCTCGAGCGGCTGCGCGACCGAGGACGCCATGGTCTCTGGGCTGGCGCCCGGCAAATTCGCGGTGACCTGGATGGTCGGGAAGTCGACTTGCGGCAGTGGGGCTACCGGAAGCAGAGGATAGGCGACGAGGCCGACGAACAGGATGCCGGCCATCATCAGCGACGTGCCGATGGGGTAGCGAATGAAGGGTGCTGAAATTCCCCCGCTCATTCCTGCCGGACCTTGGTCTGCGCCGGATCGGAGCTCGCCATCGCGGTAGAGACGATGGTGCCGGGCTGCACCTTGAACTGGCCGCCGGTAATCACCTGTTGTCCCGGCGTCAGGCCGTCATCGACCACCGAACGCCCGTCGATCGATTGGCTGACCTTGACCTTGCGTAGCTCCGCCTTGTTGTCCTGATTGACGGTGTAGGCGTAGAGGCCGTCGGTCGAGTGCTGGATCGCGTCGTCTGGCACCACGGTCGCATCCTTTAGCGTCCTTACCAGCAGCCGGGTCGAAACCGATTGCCCCGGCCACAGCGCATGGTTCTTGTTGTCGAACACCGCCTTGAGCCGAATAGTCCCGCTGGTGGTGTCGACCTGATTGTTGACCACCGACAATTGCCCTTCCGCCAAAACCTTCTTGCCGTCGGTCGTGATCGCGACGACCTTGAGCGGGCTCACCGCTTGCGCCTCGTTGATGTAAGGCAACTGCTCCTCGGGTGCTGTGAAAATCACCGCGATCGGTTCGATCTGGGTGATGGTCACGATCCCGGTTTGGGTCGAAGCATTGACGATATTGCCCAAATCAACCTGACGCAGGCCCGCGACGCCTGAAATCGGAGCCTTCACCTGGGTATAGTCGAGCTGGGTCTGGGCGTTGAAAACGGCGGCATCATCGGCCGCGATCTGCGCGGTCAGCTGCGCAACCGTCGAACGCTGGGTGTCGGTCTGTTGCCTGGTGGCGAATTCGCCGAGCTTGGTAAAGCGTTGCAGATCGAGATTGGCGTTGGCGAGATTAGCTTCGTCCTGCACCTTCTTGGCCTTGGCCTGATCGAGTGCGGCCCGGAATGGGCGCGGATCGATCTCGGCGAGCAGGTCGCCCTGATTGACCGACTGGCCTTCCTGGAAAGCGATCTTGTCGATCTGTCCATCGACGCGGGTACGCACGACCACCGTGTTGAACCCTTGAACGGTTCCGAGCCCGGTCAGGTAGACCGGAAAGTCGGCGCTTTCGACCGGCGCGATCGACACGCGGACGGGCGGCGTTGCCGGCCCGGACTTCGCCGCCACCTCTGCGCCATGGAAGCGGTTCCAGCCGTAATAGCCCGCCCCAGCCACGGCCAAGACCAGCAACATCCAGCGAATTTTCCGCGACTTGTTCATGTTGGCTCGTGGCATTCAAAAATAACAATAAAGCCTATTCCTAACCGTTCCCAGAGAACCAACTTATAATATGCGTGCAATTAATGTGTAAACACACTATAGCTCGAGAAAACATAAACAATTGGCAAGGTTTGAGGGATCGCTGAGGCTGATGTCGATCGATCTGAAGCGCGAGTTAATTACACAACTTGTCGAAAGTTCGCGGCTGTTGCGCAACTATATCGACCACCGCGCCAAGACCCGCGGCACCACGCGCGCGCAATGGATCGTGCTGTTTCGGTTGCGCAAGCAGGAAGGGCTAACCCAGGTCGATCTGGCCGACGTGCTCGAACTGCAGCCGATCTCGCTGGTGCGGCTGCTCGATCGCCTGGTCGAGCACGGTCTCTTGGAGCGGCGCCACGACCCCAAGGACCGGCGTGCCAACCGGTTGTTTCTCACCGCGCGCGGACGTCAGCTTGTCGATGATCTCGACTCCTTGCGCGACGCCATCGCTTCCGATGTCCTGCGGGACCTTCCCGATGCGGCGATCAAGACCAGCCTCAAGGCGCTGCAGGACATCAAGGAGCGGATCAAGGTTTTGGCCGATCCGCCCAGCGACATCGCGACGAAGTAGGCTGCCGACAAAATCGGCGTCGGCAAATCGCGAGTGACCGCGCCGTCGCGACGCTTTGTCCGACGTGTTGGGCGAATTGACCTTGAAACGGCCAAGGTAACCGGCAAAACCACGGGCTAGCGCCAGGCCGGAGATAGTGCGGCAAATGTTGCGAGCCATTCCCAGGATATTGACCGCGCTGGCAATCGTGTCGTTGGCCTCAGTTGCGTTCGCCCAACCGCTCGCCGTCCCGTCGGCCCCGCAGCCGGCCGGTCAAGCGCCGGTCGTCGCACAAGCTCCCGCGCCGGCAACGCCAGCGCCTCAGGCTGCAACGAGCACGGCTGAAACA
>JBATYU010001170.1:0-4097 GCA_049674245.1 Bradyrhizobium sp.
CCAACGGCATCTGCAACACGCTCGGACGCGGCGCCACCGTAGTCTCGCCCTTCATCGTCGGCAGCCTGCTGGCATCCTACAAGCTGCCGGGCGTGGTGTGGCTGATGATCTCTCTTGTGGTCGTTCAGATCGTGGTGGTGTGGGCCTGGGGCGTGGAGCCGCGCCATCGGGGGCTCGAGGATGTCGCCGCCAAAGCCTGAACGTGCGCCATCGTTGGATAAGGAGGGAGGAGGATGGATCGGCTTTTGGCGGACGGCACCGTCAATGCGGCACAGACGGGCAACGGCCCGCCGTTGTTTCTGTTGCACTCGCTATTGTCGGATCGCGCGAGCTTTGACGCCGTCGCGCCACAGCTGTCGCAGTCGTTTCGCCTCCTTGTTCCCGAGCTGCCGGGCTTTGGCCGATCGCTAGCCGTGAACGGCGGTCTTGCAGACATCGCCGATCGCATGGCGGAGGCGGTGAAGGATGCGGCCATTGGCGAGGACGCGATCGTGCTCGGCAACGGCTATGGCGGCTTCGTCGCGCTGCAGATGGCCATTCGCCATCCCGCAATCGCAACGCGGCTCATTCTGGCCGATAGCGGAGCTGCGTTCTCCGACGCCGGGCGCCAGGCGTTTCGCAACATGGCGGCGGCCGCCAGCGCCAGGGGGCTTGCGGCGATCACGGACGTCGCGATGCGCCGGCTGTTCGCGCCGGAATTTCAGGCAGCCCATCCGGAGCTGATGCGCGATCGCCGCGAGGCGTTCCTGAAAACCGATCCGCAAGTGTTTTGCGCCGCCTGTGCACAGCTCGCCGAACTCGACCTCAGGGACGAGCTTGCAAAGGTCAAAATTCCCGTGCTGGTCGTGGTCGGCGAGCATGACGAGGCGACGCCGCCGCCGATGTCGCATGAACTGGCCGCGCTCCTGCCGGACGCGCGGCTGAAGATCATTGCCGGCTGCGCGCATGTCCCGCAACTGCAATCGCCGCAACTGTTCCTGGAGGCGATCTCCGATTTCCTGCCGGCGATCAGCTCCGCGCCGGCGTGATTACGCGTGGGCCGTCGGGTGAGGGATTGCCTTTGTTACACGGCATCCAATGCCTCGACGAGGCGACCCAGCACCGCCAGTGCGTCCACCGTCCCGTCATTCTCCCCCTTCTCGAAATCTGCGCCGCTTTGGGCCATGGTGTTGGTCACGTGAGCCAGGCAGAGGACCTTGCAACCGGTCGCCGCGGCGAAGGCATACAGCGCGGCGGCCTCCATTTCGACGGCGAGGATACCCTTGTCCGCAGCTGCCTGAATGGCCTGGCTGGTTTCCCGGAACGGAGCATCCGTCGTCCAGCTCGCGCCGCTGATCGTTCTCGGACCATCGTGTTTGACGGCTTCCGTTGCAGCCTCAAGCAACCGGGGGCATGCGTTGGCGTATTCCGACGGCGCGGCATAATGGTAGCTCGTCCCCTCGTCGCGAAGCGCGCGGTCGATGATGATGAAATATGGAGGAGGCCCGGCTGCGACGATCTGCCCCGCCGACGTCAGGCTGATCAGTAAGCGGCATCCGCTTGCGAAAAGCTCTTCAGCCACCAGAACAGCGAAGGAAGCGCCGACCGCCCGGCCGACGATTCCGACCTGCCTTCCGGCGAGGGTGAAGACATCGAGTTCGGTATGATAGCATGGCCAGCCTTCGAAGGACCTGGCATGGCCGGTCCTGCGAAGATGGCGCACCAGATCGCCGTCGGGATCGAGCAGGCAAACGGAGGGGACGTTGGCCTCCATGATGTCCTTCTGGCGCCGTGCTTCCCGCATCAATGCCGAAGGCACGAAGACGGAAGGCATCGATGGATCCTTGTTGTCGAGGATGGGAGATGTCGCCATCTATCGTGCACCTTGAAGGTTCGAAGGATAAGGAGGCAGTCGTGGACAAGACCGACCGCCAGGCACATTGGCAGAACGTATACGCGACTAAAGCGGAGAGGGAGGTAAGCTGGTTTCAGGAGAATCCCGCGCCATCGCTCGATCTCATTGCCGCCAACGCAATAGCCATCGATGCCGCGATTATCGACATTGGGGGCGGGGCTTCACGGCTAGTTGATCATCTCCTCGACAAGGGCTTTCGCCGGTTATCGATACTCGACCTGTCGGCAACGGCTCTGGAGGAAGCGAAAAAGCGGCTCGGCCGGCGCGGCGACCCGGTCGAGTGGATTGTCGCGGACATCACCGCCTGGCAGCCCTTGCGCAAGTATGACCTTTGGCACGATCGAGCCGCCTTTCATTTCCTGACCGAACCGGCGGACCGCGATGCATACGTCGCCAGCCTGAAGAGGGCCGTGCGCCCTGGTGGTTACGTCATCATCGCGACTTTCGCTCCCGACGGCCCGGAGCGCTGCAGCGGGTTGCCGATCGTTCGACACGATGCAGCTTCCCTGTCCAGGATCCTGGGTGGGGATTTCATGCTGGTCGGTGAACGACGACATGGCCACGCGACCCCCTGGGGCGCTGTCCAGCAATTCCAGTTCAGCACGTTTCGTCGAAATTGAGCTCAGCCGTCTTTCAATCCAGCATTCCGAGACGCATCTTCAGCTCCGCGTCAGCGCGCTCGAAAACACGACTTCGATCAGCGTGCCCGAGCGCGCCCCGGTCTTGATGTGGAATTGCGCCCGATTGGCCTCGACCAAGGCCTTGGTCAGCGAAAGGCTGACGGGCGAACCGTCGGAGGCCTGCTCGGACGGCGGCAGGTTGCGGAACGGCTCCAAGGCAGCCGCGACTTCATTGTCGTTGAGCCCGGGACCGGTATCGCGGATCCGCAATACCACCTCGCCCAGATCGGACAGCGCCGTGGAAACGATGACCTGGCCGCCGGCATTGGCGAGGTGGATCGAGTTGCCGATCAGATTGAGCGTGATCTGCCGCAGCGTGCGGGCGTCGGCGACCACCGGCGGCAGCGCATGCGAAAGCGAGGAGCGGATGATGATGCGCTCGCGGTTGGCCTGCGACTGCATCACCGCGACGCAGCTCTCGACCAGATCGTTGAGGTTCTGGTTGGCAAAGGTGAGGTCGAGCCTGCCGGTCTCGATCCGCGACAGCTCGAGCAAATCGTTGATGATGGCGATCACATGTTCGCCCGAGCTGCGGATATCCTTCAGGTATTCGACATAGCGTTCGTTGCCGAGCGCGCCGAACCGCTCCGCGATCATCACTTCGGCAAAGCCGATGATGGCATTGAGCGGCGTGCGCACTTCATGGCTGATCCGCGCCAGCAAGTCCGCTTTCGCGTTGGCCGCGTGATCGGCCTGCCGCCGCGCCGGCTGCGAGTCGCTTTCGCCCTTCTTGCTTTGCGACAGATCGCGAAACACCGCGAAGAAATTCGCCCCACCAGGACGGGTCCGTCCGATGGTCATCGACAGCGGGATGATGCCGCCGTTGCGCTCGCGGCCGAGCACGTCACGGCCGTGATCGAGCAGGCTTGCGACCTCGGCGCCCTTGATGCCGGCGAGATGGTCCTGCACCATGCGCTGGCTTTCCGGCGCGAACAGCTCGGCGAGATGGCGCTGCGCGAACTCAGGCCCGTCATAGCCGAACAGCGCTTCGGCGCTGCGATTGCAGGCATGGATGGCGCCCCCGGCGTCGAACATCACGACGCCTTCGGCGGTGGTGTCGAGAATGGCGGCAAGATCCTCGGCATCGGCGTAGCCGACCGCCGCAGGCGGCGTGGTTGGCCTCGCTTCCGCGATCGCGGCCATGGCCGGCGCGGCTGACGCGGACGAACAAATCAAGGCGAGCGCGGGATCGCCGTCCCATGAGATCGTGAACAGGCGGGCGTCGGTCGCGGACGAAGCCTCCGCGCCTGTCGCTTGCTTGTTTCCTTGTTCGTTTTCATTTTCGTTTTCTTGGCTCGCGGAAATCGTCATCGGCGTGCCGGCCTCCGACGTGCTGCTGGCGGAGGAGACGCCGGGTTCGACATAGAGCGCGTCGAGGCCGCCGGCGTCTTCCAGCGCATACAGGCTCGCATAGCCGATGCGCTTCAAGAACGCCGGGTTGGCATAGAGCAGTCGGTCGAGCCGGTAGATCAATATGCCCGTGGGCAGGAGGTCGAGCAGCGCCCGGTCGCGCTGCGCCTCAC
>JBATYU010001171.1:0-2929 GCA_049674245.1 Bradyrhizobium sp.
AGATTACCCTCGAGCCAAAGAAAGTGGTGATCGTCAAGGGCACCGCCAATTGGGATTCGGCATTCGATACCCTGACCGATTCCTTCAAGGCGCTGTCAACATTCCTGGAGAAGCAGGGCATCAAGCGATCAGGCAACTCGATGATCGTCTATACCTCGACCGACGATACCGGTTTCACGTATCTGGCGGAATTTCCGGTCGAGCAGGACCCGAAGAACCTGGCCAAGGACATGAGCATCGGCAAATCGCCGGATGGCAAGGCACTGAAATTTGTCCATCGCGGTTCCTACGACAATATGGACAATACCTATGAGGCGATCACCAATCACCTCGACGACAAGAAGCTGGAAGCCAAGGACACCTTCATCGAGGAATATATCTCCGACCCTTTGACGACCGCGGAGGACAAGCTCGTGATCAACGTCTATGTGCCGCTGAAATGAGGGGGATGACGCCCCGCGTTTCGATCGTTGCCGCTGCTGTCGCCGCCACGCTGCTGGCTGCGCCCGCGCGGGCGCAAAGCCAGGCCGATTTTCCGTCCGCCATCTCCGTCACCGGCGAGGCCACCGTGTCGGTGCCGCCGGATCTGGCACAGGTCGACGCCGGTGTGACATCGGATGCCAAGACCGCGCGCGAGGCGTCTGACGCCAACAGCGCGGCGATGAGCAAGGTGCTGTTGGCGCTGAAGAGCGCCGGCATCGAACAGAAGGATTATCAGACCTCGCGGCTGTCATTGCAGCCGGAATATGCGCCGAACCGCCAGGGACCTTCGCCGGTCGTCGGTTATCGGGCCAGCAACCGCGTCACCATCCGTGTGCGCGACGTCACCAAGGTTGCAAACGTGATCGACACGCTGGTCGGCGCCGGCGCCAACGACATCGGCGGCATCAACTTCATGGTCTCGCAGGCCTCGAAGCTGCTCGACGACGCCCGCACGCAAGCGGTTGCCGATGCCCGCCGCAAAGCGGAGATCTACGCCAAGGCCGCCGGCGCCACGCTCGGCGCGCCGCTCAGCATTTCGGAAGAAGGCGCCGCACCCCGCCCGGTATTTCGCGCGAAGATGGTCGCAGAGATGGCGGCTGCCGCGGTGGCGCAGGGCGAAGAGACGCTTTCAGTCACGGTGAATGTGTCCTGGGCGATCAAGGCGGGGCAGTAGCGAGCTCTCGTGTCCCGGACGCGGTCCAGCGCCCTTGCGCTGCTTCGCAGAGCCGGGACCTACAACCTTCACAGGCCAACATGGGCCCCGGCTCAGCAGCGCATCACCATAGCGCGGCGAAGACGCGCGTGAACGCGCTGATGGCGCTGCGCAGCATCCGGGGCACGAAGACTGCGCTCAAATCTCCACCACCTGTCCCGGCTTCAGCACCGCAAATTTTTCACGCGGGATCTTTGCCTCATCGAGCGCCTCGCCCAGCGCGGTCACCGGCGCGTCGATCGCTTCATCGGTGAGCTGGAACGTTCCGTGATGATGGGCGAGGGCAGCTTGCGCGCCGCAATCGGCCAGCGCCTTCACCGCATCCGAGGGATTCATGTGCTGGTCGCGCATGAACCAGCGTGGCTCATAGGCGCCGATCGGGAGGATCGCGAGCCGGAGCCGGCCATGCGCTTGGGCGACGCTGCGAAAGTGCTTGCCATCGCCGTAACCGGAATCGCAGACGATGTAGAGCTTGCCTGCGGGGGTTTCCAGGACAAAGCTCGCCCACAACGCCTTGTTGCGGTCGAACAGGCCGCGCGCCGACCAGTGCCGCGTCGGCACCAGCGTCACCGCAACGCCGCCTGCGAGCTCGACGCGGTCTTTCCAGTCAAACCCTTCGGCTTTGATCGCGACGTCGGCGGCGCGCATGGTGACGTCGTTGCCGAGCGGGGTGATCACGCGAGGTGAGAATTTCGCGGCTAGCCTCGAGAGCGTCGCGACATCGAGATGATCGTAATGACCGTGCGATACCAGCACGACATCGATTCTGGGCAGCGTGTCGAACGCGATGCCGGGATCGTTGTGACGTTTGGGTCCGGCGAACGTGAAAGGCGAGGCGCGCATCGACCACACCGGATCGACCAGGATGTTCAGACCTGATGTCTGGATCAGCCAGCTCGCATGTCCAACGAAGGATAGCCGCACCTTCTCACCCGTGACGGTTGGAGGCGGCGTATCGGTAAACGGGCTCGGAACCCGGACCGGCCAGGCCGCGCGCTGCCGGGCCCTGCCGAATTGCCAGCGCAACAACTGCGCAAGCGATTTCGGCGGCGAACCGTCGGGATCGAAGAAACGCAGGCCGTCGAAATGGTCGGACGGAGGCCCGGAATAGGTCTTCATGCGGGGTAACCAGATGGACGGCACGCCGATGGCCGCGGCGCTTCCTGCCAGCAATGCCAGCACATGGCGGCGGGTGATCTTCATGACCCGATTGGCCTCAAAACAGTGATTTCGGCAAGGGGGGGCAGGTCGCTTGAATCTCACGAAAGCGGCGCTTTTGCGCAAGTTTCCTTGACTTTCGGGGCTTGCGGGGGTTTAACCCCCGCCGTTCATCGGAAAGACTTATCTTTTCGACCCGCCGCCCGGCCGCTGAGGCCGGAGGCCAACGCCCGACAGCGCGATGCGCCCTCGGGCGCGAAAGTGTTTGGACTACCCTCATCCTGAGGAGCCGCGCAGCGGCGTCTCGAAGGATGAGGCCACGGAGTTCGCCCACCCTTCGAGACGCCACGCCTTCGCCCTCCGGGCTACGGCGGGCTCCTCAGGGTGAGGGGCAGCAACAGGACAACGGCATTGTTCGACAATCTGTCGGAAAAGCTTGGTGGCATTCTCGATCGGCTGACGGGGCGCGGTTCGCTGTCGGAGGCCGACGTCGACGCGGCGATGCGCGAGGTGCGCCGCGCGCTGCTCGAGGCCGACGTCTCGCTCGACGTCGTCCGGAGCTTCACCGAGCGGGTC
>JBATYU010001172.1:0-2380 GCA_049674245.1 Bradyrhizobium sp.
GCTCGGCGCCTCCGAGGGCGGACGGGCGGCGGCGATGGCCCATACCGGGGCGCTGGCCGGCTCGATCGAGACCTTCGACGCGATCTCGACACGCGAAGGCGTGATCCGCGTGCGCGGGCTGGACGAACTGATCGAAACCACCGAGTGCTTCGTTCACGCCGACCCGCCAAAAGGCAATCGCCTCGCCGCGGTGACATTATCGGGCGGCAAGCGCGGGCTGTTGATCGACGCGTTCTATTCGGCCGGCCTGAATTTCGCGCCGTTGAGCGAGAACGCGAGCGACAAGCTCGCCAAAATGCTCGGTCCGGGCTCGATCGTCGGCAATCCGCTGGATGCGGGATTTGCCGCCGTGGTCGATCCGTCGGTCTATATACAGTCGATCAAGATCATGATCGACGATCCCGACACCGACATCGTCGTCATCGACGCGGAGTTGCCGAAGGCGCCGCATGAACTGCGCGAACGCAATTTGCGCATCGTCAACGAAATGGCCGGCAAGGCCGCCAAGCCCGTGATCTATATCAGCGCGATGTCGATCGGTTTTACGGAGTTCACCAAGGGCTTGCGCAAGTCGCTGCCGAACATCGCGGTGATGCAGGGCATGGACCGCGCGGTCGGCGCCATCAAATCGCTGATCGAATACGCCTCCTTGCGCAAGGAAGTGCCGGACCTCCTGTCGAGCTCGAAAGCTTCCGCCCGCGCCCTCCTGGAGAAGGCGCTTAAAGGCGCCAACGGCGCGGCGCTTGACGAGGTCGCGTCGAAAAGGTTGCTCAAGGCTTACGGCATCCCGGTCTCAAAGGAAGAGATCGCCTCGAGCGCGGCCGACGCCGTGAAGATCGCCAGGAAGATCGGCTTTCCAGTCGTCGCCAAGGTCGTCAGCGCGGATATCCTGCACAAGTCGGATATCGGCGGTGTGGTGCTGAACCTCAACAGCGCAGCCGAGGTCAAGAAAGCCTTCAACGACATCACCGTGCGAGTGAAGAAGCTGAAGAACAAGCCGAAACTCGAAGGCATCCTGATCGCCCAGCAGGTCAGGGCCGATCTTGAACTTGTAGTCGGCGCCTCGCTCGATCCCGAAATGGGACCGGTGGTCTTGTTCGGCACCGGCGGCGTCGATATCGAATTGATGAAGGACGTCGCGCTCGCCGGCGCGCCGCTCGATGCGGACGAGGCCAAGCAATTGATCGGCCGCACCAAGGCCGGCGTGAAACTAAAAGGCTATCGCGGCAAGCCGGCGCTGCACGAGGCTTCGGCCGTGAAGGCGCTGGTCGGGCTGTCCAACCTGATGGCCGATGCGGGAAATCGCATCGCGTCGATCGACGTCAACCCCTTCCTGATCAATACCAAGACCGGCGTCGCCGTCGATGCCCTGATCGTGCTCAACAACGACGCAGCCAAGCGTGCCGCCGGGCATTGACGACCAGCAAGCGCCGCCCATCCCATGGCTGGACGATGACGCGCGGAACCTGGCGCGGCCGAACCGACGGCACGCCGCGCGCAAATTGTTCCTAGCTGGCTGAGATTCAATCCCGGTGATCGACCATACCCGGCCATGGTAGGATATGCGCCTGATGACTGTGAGGGCCTGCAAGATGCTTCTCGCAAAAGTGCCGATCGGCCTGTTGACGGCCAGCGCCATCGCGATGGCCGCGCCTGCCGCAATCAGGGCGCAGCCCGCCGCAAGCGGGCCGCCGGCGGTGGGCGTGGTCGAAGCGGTAAAGCGGCCGATCACCGAGACCAGTGAATTTTTGGGAAGAGTACAGGCGGTCAACCGGGTCAACGTGGTCGCGCGCGTCACCGCGTTTCTGGAGAAGCGGCTGTTCGAGGAAGGCAACGAAATCAAGGCGGGAGATGAACTCTATCGCCTCGAGCGCGGTCCGTTCGAGGCCGATCTTGCGTCGAAGCAGGCGGTCGTGGCGCAGTTACAGGCGACGCTCGAAAACGCCAAATTGACGACCGAGCGGGCTCGTACCCTGCTCGGCGGGCCGGCCGGCCAGCAATCGACCTACGACGCCGCGATCGCCAACCAGCGCAGCCTGGAGGCCCAGGTGCAGTCCGCCCAGGCCCAGGTGCAAACTTCCCAGATCAACCTCGACTATACCGATATCCGCTCCCCCATCGACGGCAAGATCGGCCGCACCGCGGTGACCGAAGGCAACGTGGTCAGCCCGGGATCGGGTGTGCTGACGACCATCGTCAGCCAGGACCCGATGTACGTCATCTTTCCGGTTTCGGTGCGCACGGGGCTGGAGTTGCGCGAGCGCTACGCGACGCGCGGCGGCTTCAACGCGGTGGTCATCAAGATACGCCTGCCAGACGGCCGCCCTTATGACCAGACCGGCAAATTGGACTTCGTCGATAACACCATTGCGCAAAGCAC
>JBATYU010001173.1:0-4928 GCA_049674245.1 Bradyrhizobium sp.
TGCCTCGTCTTCGGCCTTCTCCTTCCTAGCGTTCCTCCGGAAGGTGCACGCCAGCAGTCACATCCCTGCGGTATCGTTTTGCCCAGCGGCACATTCCTCCGAGTGGGGCGATGATTGTCCTTCCCAGTCGGGTCAAGGAATACTCGACAGCAATGGTCTTCGAACTCGTCACGCGCTTGGCGGTGAGCCCTGCGGATTCGAGATTGCGAAGAGATCTGGTAAGCATGCGCTGCGAGACGCTTCCGAGATGTCGGCGCAACTCCCCGTGTCGATGAGGCTTCTCTTTGAGAGAAAACAATATCCTGGGTGTCCACCTGCCGATAAAGATCGGCGGGGAACTGTTCGATCCTTGCATTGCCTTCATAGTGTGTTGCCTCGTGAAAAGGCGCAATTAGGAACATGTCTGTACCTATGCTCATGAGCGCGTCGGTTGTTTGCTACGGGTGCTAACTGCTTGTTGCGGCGCCAAGAGAACTTCTTGCGAACTTCGGATTCAGGACACTAGGAGACGCCGTGGACGCTGTTTCACCCTAGCTATCGGGCAGTGGCGCCGGGAGTAACAATGTTGACGGGAATCCCTGCACAAGCCGTGTGACCCGCCGACGCGCCCGTCCGAGCCTGAAGGATTTCACCTGTCTTCGGCGGCGAGCCGTTCAGCGCGCGCTGCACGCTGCGCTGGCCGGTGCCGAGAACCAACGCCAGTGCCGAGCTCGACCGTGCTTCGCCATCGGCGGGACGACACCGATCTGTCGTCGTGCGACCTGTTCACTTCAATTTTAGCCAACCGACGTCTACGTCTTCGAGACTGGAGGTCGCGCTCAAATGTGCCGGCGTCGTCGGACCATCAAGCGGACAATCTGCCAACAAGATTCGCGTAATTTCTGCGCTAGCGTCATAGAATACCTTGCTGCAGATCACCACGCGTCCGAGAAGAGGCTCGCTCGGCCTCCATAGTCCGCCGAGTAGGCGAAGGCCGATACGAATGGCTTTCCACCAACTGTAGCGCAACCCAAGCATCCTCAGCGCAGCAAGTGCGAGTCTGAAGCGGTCTCCTTCTGGAAGATTCGGGTGACGCCGGACTCGCATAATGCTGGTCGTTACGTGCTCGTAAGCACTACGCGTGCGAACACCGCTCCATGGAACTGCTTCGACAACAAAGTCATCAGCTAGAAACACCGCGGCGTGCGTCCAGCAATTATGCTCGTCCGCGAATCCTCCTGACTTTTGCACACGCGAAATTGCGCGGCTAACGTATCTGGGGGATACATCCCTGTAGAGGATCAAATCGCCAGGGCGGCATGCGCGAAAGTTCGGGACGTGCCCGAAGCTACGGACATTATTCGGAAGAATGTTGATGCTGATCTCGCCGACCTCGACAATCGCGCGCGGATCAATGACCTTCTGCGGCAATCGGACACCGTCCACTACACAAAATTGACTTTAAAAATCAATCCAGTTCGATGGTCTTAACCGCAGCAAGGTCCTTATCGCTAACTTCCGCTAGACCGCTCACATGCATACCGGGCTTCACTCGGAGGAATGGCACCGTTGAGCCGATGGTGGTTGAAAAAAAGCCGTGGGTATTGGCGCCAACCTTCTTGTCGAATTCAACAATTCCAAAACCGTCGGGCTCGATCCGCACGACAATCCCGGAAAACGGCTTCTGTTCTTGTTCCATGACAACAATATACTTCGTTACCGACGAAATTACCAGTGCAAGCCCTCCTAGCGGCTGCAAAGCATTCTGGCCGCGTCGCAATATCCCCTCACTCCCACTCGATCGTGCCCGGCGGCTTTGACGTCACGTCATAGACCACGCGGTTGACGCCCTTGACCTCGTTGATGATACGCGTTGCGGTCTCGCCCAAAAATTTCATGTCGAAGGGATAGAAGTCGGCGGTCATGCCGTCGGTCGAGGTGACTGCGCGCAGGCCCACGACATATTCGTACGTCCGCCCGTCGCCCATCACGCCGACGGTTTTTACCGGCAGCAGCACCGCAAAAGCCTGCCAGATCTTGTCGTAAAGGCCGGCTTTGCGGATTTGATCGATATAGACGGCATCCGCCTGGCGCAGGATGTCGAGTTTTTCCTTCGTGATCTCGCCGGGGCAGCGGATCGCAAGGCCCGGGCCCGGGAACGGATGGCGGCCGACGAAAATCTCGGGTAGGCCGAGTTCGCGGCCCAGCACGCGCACCTCGTCCTTGAACAGTTCGCGCAACGGCTCGACCAGCTTCATGTTCATGCGCTCAGGCAGGCCGCCGACATTGTGGTGCGATTTTATGGTCACCGAGGGTCCGCCGGTGAACGACACGCTCTCGATCACGTCGGGATACAGCGTGCCCTGCGCCAGGAACTCGGCGCCACCAATCTTCTTGGCTTCCGCGTCGAACACGTCGATGAACAGACGCCCGATGGTCTTGCGCTTTTGCTCGGGATCGGTGACGCCGGCGAGCTCGGCCAAGAATTGCTTCGACGCATCAACGTGTACCAGCGGGATGTTGTAGTGATGCCGGAACAGGTCGACGACGGTTTCGGCCTCGTTGAGCCGCAACAACCCGTGATCGACGAACACGCAAGTGAGCTGGTCGCCGATCGCCTCGTGGATCAGCACCGCGGCGACGGCGGAATCGACGCCGCCGGAGAGGCCGCAGATCACCTTGCCTCGGCCGACCTGCTTCCTGATCTTCTCGATCGCCTCCTCGCGGAACGCGCGCATGGTCCAGTCGCCGGTTAATCCAGCGACGTTGCGCACAAAGTTGCGGATCAGTTTTGCGCCGTCGGGCGTGTGCACCACCTCGGGGTGGAACATAAGCCCGTAATATTTGCGCTTCTCGTCCTGGATGATCGCGAACGGGGCATTCGACGAGACGCCGGCGACGACAAAGCCCGGCGGCATCCTGGTGATGCGGTCGCCATGGCTCATCCAGACCGGATGCCGCTCGCCCATGCCCCACGTGGAATCGAACAGCTGGCTCCCGCCCGTGACCTCGACATCGGCGCGGCCGTATTCGCGGTGATGGCCACCCTCGACATGTCCGCCGAGCTGGGCTGCCATGGCCATCTGCCCGTAGCAGATGCCGAGCACGGGCACGCCGGAATCGAAGATCGCTTGCGGCGCGCGCGGCGAGCCCGCTTCGTGCACGGATTCCGGCCCGCCGGACAGGATCACCGCCTTCGGCTTCATTTCTTCAAACGCGGCTTCAGCCTTCTGGAATGGCACGATCTCGGAATAAACGCCCTCCTCGCGCACGCGGCGGGCGATCAGTTGCGTCACCTGACTGCCGAAATCGACAATCAGAATCTTGTCATGCGCCGAGGCCGCTTTGGCGCTCGACTCGCGGGCGGGCTTCGCTGCTGTCATAGGTACGAAGTACGCGACGGACGGCAGTGCCGCAACCCGAGCCAACGACCGGCCCACATTCTTCTGCAGGCATGGACAAATCCATATAGGTCATTATTATTGACCTAATTTGTTTCAAGACAACAAGGGAGGAAAACATGGCCAATCAACACCACGATGCCGGGCGGCTCGCCGCGCTCGGCCGCGAGTGGGTCGCGGCGTGGAATTCCCGTGATCTCGAACGCGTGCTTGCGCTCTATACCGAAGACAGCGAGATGACGTCGGACCGGATTCCGGCACTCGGTTTCGATGCCACGGGAACCCTGCGCGGCAAGCAGAACTTGCGCGCCTATTGGGGCAAGGCGCTGACGCTGGTGCCCAACCTGCACTTCACGCTGATCGACACCTACGTCAGCCCCGACAGCGTCGTGGTGTTTTACCAGAACGAGCGGGATGCGAAGATTTGCGAATATCTCCGGCTCGATGCGGCGGGCAAGATCAGGCAAGGCTCCGCCAATCATCTGGCACATTAGCCTCCGTCATCCAGTCTCACGAAGGACTCCCGCATGAAAATTCCAACATCGCCCTTCACCGTCACCGACTGGAGCCAGGTCGCTGCGACGACGCATGCCGGCGAAACCGGCGAAGCTCTTTGGCGCACCCTGAACATCGGCGATCTGCGAATCCGGATGGTCGAGTACTCGCCCGGCTACCTCGCCGATCACTGGTGCGACCGAGGCCACGTGTTCTACGTCGTCGAGGGCGAGCTCGATACTGAGCTGCGCGATGGCCGCACATTCAAGCTCAAGCCGGGGATGAGCTATCAGGTGTCGGATTTCGGCGATGCCGCGCATCGCTCGTCGACCAAGGTCGGTGCGAAGATTTTTATTATGGATTGAGGAGACGATCGGTGTCGTTTTTCGTCATGGCCGGGCATAGCCGTCCGAAGGACGGCGTCGCTTCCGCTCGCCTATGCCCGGCCATCCACGTACTTTGTCGCCCAAGTGAAGCAAGGACGTGGATGCCCGGCACAAGGCCGGGCATGACGAGCTAGATGCCAACCCGGGCTCAGCTTCGGCGCAGCACCGAGACAAAAAATCCGTCGGTCCCGGTCCGGCGCGGGGTCATCAGCCAGCCTTCGTCCGACTTGAGCGCGGCGGCGGCAAATGCCTCCGCCTTGTCCCACAGCACCGTCACCGTCTGCGATGGCGGCACCACTGAAAACTCCGGATGCCGCGCGACAAAGGCGCGGACCTGCTCGCCATTTTCCGGCGGCAATACCGAGCAGGTGATATAGGCGATCCGCCCGCCGGGTTTCACCAGGCCGCTCGCGCGATCCAGCACCTCGACCTGGTCCTTCAGCCGCAGCTCGAGCGCGCCGGGACGCATGCGCCATTTGGCGTCCGGGTTGCGCCGCCAGGTACCGGTGCCCGTGCAGGGCGCGTCGATCAGGACCAGATCGGCCGACGCGCGGATATCGCTGAGCGTGTCGCCCTCGCCTTTGGGCGTGCGCACATCGGCGTTGTGCACCCCGGCGCGCGACAGCCGCTCGTGGATCGGCGCGAGCTGGCGCTTGTCGTGGTCGGT
>JBATYU010001174.1:0-4837 GCA_049674245.1 Bradyrhizobium sp.
CGCCACGCCGACCCGTTGGCGCTGGCCGCCGGAAAGCGCCTCGGGCAGGCGGTCGCGATGTTGCGCGCGGTCGAGCCGCACCAGATCGAGCAGTTCGTCTACCCGCGCGGAGATCTCTATCGCCGGCGTGCCCAATAGCTTTGGCGTGATGCCGATATTGTCGGCGACGCTCAGATGCGGAAACAGCCCGCCGCTCTGGAAGACATAACCGATGCGGCGGCGCAATTGCACGGGATCGACGGCACGCACGTCGGCGCCTTCGATCGTGATGTGGCCAGAGTCCGCCTCGATCAGCCGGTTGGTGAGCCGCAGCAGCGTGGTCTTGCCGGAGCCGGAGCCGCCAACGATGGCGAGGAATTCGCCTTCTGCGACCTCAAGCGAAACATCATCGACCGCTATTACGCGCCCGGCGCCGCGGCCGCCGTCAAAACTCTTGCCGACATGGGCATAGACGATCAGGGGCGCGTCTTGCATCGGGCCTCGGTCTGTTGGGCGCGTTACCTTACCCTCTTCTGGAGGGTGAAGGGCTGACGTATCACGTTGCAGCGCTTCGTTGAACTTATCCCCGCAAACCGCTAAGGCATCATCCAAAGTCCGGAGGGGAAGACTTGGCAGCGCCAACGGCGGTCGCGCTTGAGGAGGCGACGGTAGCCTTTCGGCTTGCGGATGCGCGCGTCTATACCGCGATCGAGAAGGCGCGGCTATCGGTCGCGCCCGGCGAGTTCGTCGCCATCGTCGGGCCCACCGGATGCGGAAAATCGACCTTGCTGAACGTCGCCGCCGGCCTGCGCCGGCCGGCATCGGGGACGGTCAAGGTCTTCGATTCCCCGCTGACCGGGCTGAACCGGGACGCCGGCTATCTGTTCCAGGCCGATGCGCTGTTTCCCTGGAAGACCGCGATCGACAATGTCGCGATCGGTCTTGAAATTGTCGGCACGCCGCGCGCAGAAGCGCTGGAACGTGCGCAAGCCTGGCTCGCCTCGGTGGCACTCGGCGCCTTCGCGGGCCGCTATCCGCATATGCTCTCGGGCGGCCAGCGCAAGCGTGTCGGCCTCGCGCAGGTTCTGATCCGCGACCCGAAAATCCTGCTGATGGACGAGCCGTTCGGACCGCTCGATGCCCAGACCCGGCAGATCATGGGCAACCTTTTGCTCGACTTGTGGAACGCCGACCGCAAGGCGGTGCTGTTCGTCACCCATGATCTCGAAGAGGCGATCGCGCTTGCCGATCGCGTCGTGATCATGTCGGCGGGGCCGCGCGCGCGCATCATCGGCGACTGGCGCGTGCCGTTGCCGCGGCCGCGCGATATTTCGGAAGTCCGGATGGAGAAGGAATTTCACGCGCTGCATCGGGAAATCTGGAGCGTGCTGAAGGACGAAGTGATGAAGGGTTACGCGCAGGCGTCGTCAGTGGGGGCTGCGTAATGTCGAAGGGAATGCCTTCCGACGTCGCCCCGGCGAACGCCGGGACCCATACGCCGTGCCCTATCGTTTTGCACGATCGGGCAGAGACCTTCCGCAGCAACACCCATCAGGGGTTATGGGTCCCGGCGTTCGCCGGGACGACCCGGAGGTAGATTGCCCTCATGTCCCGCTCGATGCTTCTCCTCTGCCAATTGCTGGTCGCGATCGTCGCCCTGGCGCTGTGGCAGTTACTCGCCTCGGTGCCGATCTTCGGAAAAATGTGGCTGCCGCCGTTCTTCTTTTCCAACCCGGTCGATGTCTTTAGCCAGATCGTCAAATGGTTCTCCTCTGGGGTGATCTGGAAGCATCTCCTGATCACCTTGTGGGAATCGATCCTGGCTTTCGCGATCGGCTCGCTCGGCGGCGTGGCGGTCGGCTTCTGGTTCGCGCTCCAGCCCAAGGTCGCCGCGGTGTTCGATCCTTATGTCAAGATGGTCAACGCGCTGCCGCGCGTAGTCTTGGCACCGATCTTCACGCTGTGGCTCGGGCTTGGCATCTGGTCCAAGGTCGCGCTTGGGGTTACGCTCGTGTTCTTCATCGTCTTCTTTAACGTCTATCAGGGCGTCAAGGAGGTCTCGACCACCGTGCTCGACAATGGCCGCATGCTCGGCATGAGCGAGCGGCAGTTGATGCGGCACGTCTATTGGCCGTCGGCGCTGTCCTGGATGTTTTCCTCGCTGCACACCTCGGTGGGCTTTGCGGTGGTCGGCGCCGTGGTCGGCGAATATCTCGGCTCCGCCGCCGGGCTCGGCTATCTGATCCAGCAGGCGGAAGGCATATTCGACGTTGCCGGCGTGTTTGCCGGCATGTTCGTATTGTCCGCCTTCGTCATCCTGATCGACATGGCGGTGACGCTGGTGGAGCGACGGCTTCTGGTCTGGCGTCCGGCCGCGGCGGGGCGAGATTGAGCGTCGCCGTCACGCGCTGCGACTTTGTTACAGTCGTCGGGTCAATTGTTATTCGCTTTCTGGGGGCCGAAGGCGCATGAAGCCGCGCCGTGCAACTGATGGCCTTGCGCCGAAAGCCCCCTGAAAACGCCATTGCCTGCTGACACCACGCTGTCAGCAGGCTTGCGCTAGGCAAGGGGCCAACGAAGGCCTGCCATGATGATCCCCGCACAGGACACAAGCCAGCCGGATGAGACGTCGCTGAGCTATCCCGGCTGGCGCGTCGTGTTCGCTTGTTTCCTCATTGCGCTGTTTCTGTTTGGCTTTGGCCTTTACGGCCACGGCGTCTACCTCGCCGAGCTGCAACGTCAAAACGGCTGGGCGGCGGCGCTGATCTCGGGCGCGAGCACGCTGTCCCTCCTGCTCGCCAACATTTTCGCGACCTTCACCAACGAACTCGTGGCCCGGTTGGGCGCGAAGCGGCTGGTTCTGCTCGGAATTGCGGCCCTGGCTGCGTCGATGACGCTGCTCGCATGGGCGAGCTCGCCGTGGCAGCTCTACGTCGCCTTCATCCTGATGTCGCTCGGCTGGATCGGCATGGGCACGATCGTGATCGCGGCGGTCGTGAGCCTTTGGTTCGTGCGCCGTCGCGGCCTTGCCATCAGCCTTGCGTTCACCGGCGCCAGTTCCGGCGGGATCGTCGTCACGCCTTTGCTCGTGCTTCTTGTCGAACGGTTTGGCTTTGCGACGGCGATGCTGACGGCGATGGCGGTCATGGTTGCCGTCCTTGTACCGGTTGCCGTCGCCTGGATCGGCCCGCCGTCAGCCGCAGGTTCGGCCGAGGCAGAGGCCGATGATTCCTCGCAAGCTCAAATTTCGTCCGCTCCGGGCGAAGTATCGCGTACAAAACTGCTGCGCAGCATGGCGCTCTGGACCATCTCGATACCGTTCGCGCTTGCGCTCATGGCTCAGATTGCTTTCATCGTGCACCAGATCGCGCTGCTTGAGCCGAAGATCGGCCGTGGCAACGCCGGGTTTGCGGTTTCAGTGATGACGTTCATGGCGATCGTTGGCCGCCTCGGCCTCGGCATGGTTGTCGACCGGTTCGATCCGCGGCTCGTCACTGCCGCATCGCTGGTGAGTCAGGCGGCGGCGCTCCTGACCATCCTGCAGTCCGACAGCGTTCCCATTGTCCTGGCGGCATGCGCAGTCTTCGGCTTTTCAGTAGGTAATCTCATTACCTTGCCGCCGCTGATCATTCACCGCGAGTTCAGCGCCGCAAGCTTTGTCGTCGTCATGGGGTTGTCGAACGCCATCAGCGGAGTCCTTGGCGCGTTAGGTCCGGTGCTTGTCGGTCTCGTTCGCGGTTGGACCGGCGACTATGATGCTGCCCTTGCGCTCTGCATCGCGCTGGAGCTGGTCGCAGCAGTGATCGTGGTCCAGCGAGGGCGGTTGAGTTGGCGGCCGGTTGCGGTGGTGGGGCGCGGTTAGTTCCGTCATTGCGAGCCAACGGGTCGCGCGAACGCGCGCCCGATGACAGGCTCCGCGAAGCAATCCAGAGGCCTCCAAGAAGCTGGATTGCTTCGTCGTTTCACTCCTCGCAATGACAGTGAGGTAGTTCAACCACCTTCTCAAGACGTGTGCGCTGCATTATCGTGCTGCCGAATAAACGGAGGAAACCATGAGAAAAATGTTCGGCAGGCTCGCCGCGGCGCTCGCGGCGCTGGCCATGACCTCAGCGCTCGCCGCAGCGCAAAGCAGGATCACGATCGCGGTCGGCGGCGGCGCCTGCCTGTGCTATCTGCCGACGGTACTGGCCAAACAGCTCGGCGAGTTCGACAAGGCGGGCCTTTCGGTCGAATTGGTCGACCTCAAGGGCGGTTCGGACGCGCTGAAAGCCGTGCTCGGCGGCAGCGCCGATGTGGTGTCCGGCTATTTCGACCATTGCGTCAACCTCGCCGCCAGGAAGCAGGAATTGCAAGCCTTTGTGGTCTACGACCGCTATCCCGGATTGGTGCTGGTGGTGTCGCCTTCGCACAATGGCGAGATCAAATCGATCGAGGATCTCGCCGGCAAGAAGGTCGGCGTCAGCGCGCCGGGTTCTTCCACCGATTTCTTCTTAAAGTATCTGTTGAAGAAGAACGGCCTCGATCCCTCAAGCGCTGCGGTGATCGGCGTCGGTCTCGGCGCGACCGCGGTCGCGGCGATGGAGCAGGGCCAGATCGACGCCGCCGTCATGCTCGATCCATCCGTCACCGTGCTGCAGGGCAGCCATCCGGACTTGCGCATCCTCTCCGATACGCGCACGCAGAAGGATACGCTTTCGACCTTCGGCGGCGAATATCCGGGCGGCGCGCTCTATTCCACGACCGCCTGGGTCACCTCGCATGAGAAGGAAGTGCAGGCGCTGACCAACGCGATTGTCAGCACGCTGTCCTGGATTCATTCCCATACGCCGGAAGAGATCATGGCAAAGATGCCCGATGA
>JBATYU010001175.1:0-1695 GCA_049674245.1 Bradyrhizobium sp.
GGGGCTGGGGCCGGCTGACCGACATCGCCGGCGTGGAGACCGCGTTGTTGGTTTCCGCCGGCCTGATGCTGGCCTCGCCGCTGCTCGGGCTGTGGCTCGGCATGCCGCGGGTCGGCGCGCGCAACGAAGACGCCGAAGTGCTCGAAGATCCCGAGGTGCGGCTGTCGCTGACCGGGCGCAGCGGGCCGCTGGTGGTCGAGATCGAATATCGCGTCGCGAAGGACAACGCCCGCGCCTTTCACAATGTGATGCTGGATGTGCAGCTCAGCCGCCAGCGCAACGGCGCCTATGGCTGGTCGATCGCGCGCGACATCGGCGATCCCGAACTATGGACTGAGCGCTATCATTGCCCGACCTGGCTGGATTACCTGCGCCAGCGCAACCGCTCCACCCAATCCGAGCGCGCGCTGCACCAGAGCGCGATCGCCTTTCATATCGGGCCCGATCCGGTGCGGATCCGACGCATGCTGGAGCGGCCGTTCGGATCGGTGCGCTGGCAGGAAGACACGCCCGACCGCGCCGCTGCCGAGGTGTTGCCGGTGGTCGCGACCGCGGCCGGCAGCAGCACGTGACGCGATGGCGTTACTGCCCGTGCTCGGTCAAGACCTTTTCGCAGGCCTTTGAGAGCCGGGCGCGGTTCTGCTTCAGGCAAGCCAGCACGACCTGATCGCCGTCATTCATATGAGCCCGGCAAAAGCGCGAGACATCGCGCGCACAGGCATCATGTCCCTGTTGCGCGTATCCGGCCGAAGCCAGCACGAGTAACGGCGTGACGAGGAGAAACCTGATCATCTGTGACGCCTTCCATCCGGCAAATGCACATACGGCAATCAACGCGGCCGGCGTCTTCTAGTTCGCAAGGCCACCACGCCGCAAGCGTGGAAGGCGTGAGCGGATGCTGCAATGCGACGCAGGTGGCAGCCCGACGGCGTCGCATTCAAGACGTAACGCGCTTCGCTCAGTCGGCGGTCGCGACCTTCTTCTTCTGGGCGGCGAGGTCGCGGTCCATCACGGTGCGGCAGCCGCTGCTCAGCTCGGCGCGATGCTTGAACATGCAGGCGGTGATCTTCGGGATGTTCGGGATCTCGGAGCTGCACAGGCGGAAGGCGTCGCCGGTGCACATCTGCTGCGCCTCGGGGCTGAAGGCAAAGCCCGACGTCGACGACAGCGCGGACAGCGAGGCGGCGAGAGCCAGGACCAAGCCGGCCTGGCGGACAGTGCTGGTGAAGGATGCGGTCATTTTAGGCTCCCATTGGCGCCGCTCAGGCGGGCCTGTTTCTGATGGGAGATACGATGCGCCCAAACACCGGTTGCGACTGTGATAACCATCACCAACGGAACCCCAACTGTGACATCCGTCACAAAGGTCAACCCGTCTGAGATTCCTCCGCAATCCGGAGGCGCGTTGGTGGGGCGTTAACACTTCCTTCGCATTAATGGCCCGGCGCGATGTGGCGCAGTCAGTGAGTTGCGTTGTTGCAGTTGCGTTGTTGCAGTTGCGTTTTTGGAAAGACTAACGATGCGTGATGCGTTGGGCCTGATGCTGGCCAGTGTTGTGACGGCGGTTGTCATCGCCGGAGTATGGTTCTGGGCTTTTGCGCCGCGGGCCGACGCGGCACCGCCTCAAACCGTCGCCGCCAGACCGGCCGAGCCGTTGCCGGCAGAAGCGGCGAAGCTCGCCGCCCGGGACGATGT
>JBATYU010001176.1:0-7606 GCA_049674245.1 Bradyrhizobium sp.
CGCAATCCGGCCAACGCCTGCGGCATCGCATCGATCCGGCCGTCACTTGGCCGCGTGCCTGATGTCATGTCTGTGCCGGCTGAAGACCGCTTGCTGGCTGTGCAGCTAATGAACGTGCAGGGACCGATGGCCCGCCGCGTCGCCGATGTACGCCTGGGCTTGAAAATTTTGATGGGCGCGCATCCGCGCGATCCCTGGTCGATCGACGCGCCGTTCGATGGCCTGGCAATCGCCCGGCCTATCCGCGTCGCCGTGCTCCCCGAGCCACCCGGCGGCAGCACCGATCCAAAAGTCGCGGCAACCGTGCGGCGCGCCGCACAGGCGCTGAGGGAGGCCGGCTACACGATCGAAGAGGTCTGCCCGCCGCGCTACGAGGACGCCGTGAGCTGCTGGGCGCGCCTGATCATGGGGGACTTTGCATCGGTGCTCGCCGTGTTGTCCCCGATGATGAGCGCCGACGCGATGGCCTTTCTGAACAATCTCAATCAAAACGTACCGGCGGTAGCCGATGTGGCAGCATGGTCGTATCTGATGGTCGAGCGCGATGGCATTGCCCGGGCGTGGTCGACGTTTATGGCCGAAAGGCCGCTATTGCTATCACCCACCTGGACGCAATTGACCTTCGAGCATGGCTTCGATTCCGCGACCCCGGAGGGAACGGCCGCGACCAAAGAATTGATGCGTCCGGTGCTGCCGGCCAACCTGTTGGGCCTGCCTTCGGCCTGCGTGCCGGCCGGCCGCGACGAGGCGACGGGATTGCCAATTGGGGTGCTGATCACCGGCCGTCGGCTGCGCGAAGATTTGTGCCTGGAGGCGGCCGAGGCCATCGAAACCCGTTTGGGCCTGGCCACCCCGATCGATCCGGTGCGCTGAACAGGGTCAGCGCACCGATCTACCTGCAATGTCCGTCGGTCGTGGGCAAGACCCACCCGCTCGCTTAAGGGCCATTGCCGCGAGAGGTGGTCTTTGGCGCCTCTTCCTTCAATTTCTCCAAGGCGTCGGGCATCATGCGGCCGAACATCGAGCTCAGCATGGCTGTCGGAATGAGGCCGCCGGAGTTCTCCGCGCCCTGCGCGCCGGACATCAGAAATTGCGGCACCAGCGGCTGATTGATCTTGGTCAAGGCGTCGGCGAAGCGCGAGAAGTTTTGTTCGGCCAAACGAAATTCGGGGCCGCCATAGGCGTCGACCGAAAGTTTTGTGGCCTGGGCATTCGCAGTGCCGATCGCCAGTGTCCGGTCCGCCTCGCCCTTGCCCTCGAGTCGCGCCCTCTCGCCGGCCGCCGCCGCGGTCACCTTGACGGTCTCGGCATCCTTCTGCGCCCGCGCCAGCGCCGCGGCGCCTTCGTTCTCGTGGACCTTGACCTGGATCAGCGACTGCGTCAGCGCGATCTGCGCCGCCGCGGTCGCCTTGGCCTCGTTCAGGGTCCGCTCCTGCACCGCGGCCTTCTCCTGCTCCTGAAAGGTCGTCACCTGCTCGCGGGCAACCTGGCGCGAACGCAGTTGGAACAGGATATCCTCGATGGTCCGGTCGCCGGCCGCGGCGCGCGGCGTACCGATCAGCACCTCCTGCAATTCGAGCGAATAGGCCTCGAACCTTGCCTTCATTTCGTTTCCCGATTCCTCCTGGATCGCAGCCCGGTTCTGCAGCAGTTCGATCAGCGTCATCTTCTGCGCAATATTCTTGAAGAAGGCACTTACCATCGGATCGAGCGTCTGTTCGACGAGCTTCTTTACGTCGCCAAAGCGCTGAATGATCATCGGCGCTTTCTTGTAGTCGATGTGCATGACCACCGAGAGCGGCAATGTCGGCTCGAACGCGTCCTTGGTGATGAGCGATATCTCCGAAAGATTTTCGTCGAGTTTCAGCGCGCCGACTTCGCCGCGGACCCATTTGAGAATGAAGTTGACGGTGGGGATGATCTCGATCTTGCCGGCATAGGTATTGAACGCGTATTTGCCAGGCAGCATCGGGTCCCTCCAGACGCCTCGGCTGCCGTTGAGGACCAGCTCGCCGTGGCGGTACTGTTCACCGGAGAGGTCGGCGGTCTTCGGTCCGGTATAGAAGATCACCACGCCGACATTACCGACCGGAATCACGGATTTGGGGACGGGCTCGATGGTCGCGAACAGCCGGTTGATGTACCAGGTGCCTTCGACCACGACCTGCAATTGGCGTCCGCGGAACCCGCCCGCCTTCAGGAATTTTTCCGGTTCCTGGAAATTGTTGTGAAACCTTGTGGCGTCGCGCAGGTCGGTGCCGACCTCAGGTGCAATGATTTCACCCGACGGCAGCGAGGGGCCATCGTGGACGGTCACGATGCCGACCAAATCCTGATCCTCGGCCAGGATCACCGGGACGAAACCGTCGCGGGCCAAAATCGTCTGCTTCATGCTGTCGAGGACACCTTGCTCCTGTTGGCTCAAGGCGTGGCCATAGACCCGCTCATCGGTGATGATTGCGAATTGCGTGGTGTTGATCGCGTAGGTGCCTTCGCGCAGAATCTTGCGCTGCGGACCTTTCTGGCCGCCGCCTTCGAGAAATTTCCGCACATCCTGAAAATCTGATTTGTCCTCGGTGTCGTTGGCTGCGAGCACCTGGGAGGCCCCCAGTGAGGCCCCGTCGCGCGCGAACACATAGGCGATCTTGCCCTGCCCGACCGTCACGAGGTCGGAGGTGTGGATTCGATAGGTGAACGGAAAGAACAGATGGATACCGCCGCGCAGGATCTCCGGCTCGAACCCGGCCTCGCCATGGAGCGCGATGAAGCCCGATTTGATCGATCCCTTCGCCGACCACATCTTCTCCACGATCCCGACCTGATTGTTCGAGATGTAGCGAAAGATATTGGCGACCCGCAGCAAAATAAGAATCGCGATGACGACCCCGGCCAAGATGCCGAGTGTAACGAGGTCCTTGATGTCCACGTTTGATCCTCCCTGAATACCCCATACCTGCGGCCGGTCCCGAGGCAGCGACATCTTGAGGTCAACGGTCGTTGCGTTGCCGCGGGTTCGCCCGCGCCTGGGCGTCTTTGCATTGCGTTATCTTCGATTCCAAGTCGGCAGCGGAGCGTGATCTTTCTGACAGAAGTTTATGACGGCTAACCCGTGATGACGGCGGTCTGATCCCCTGCGCCATCAACCCAGCCAGCGCGCGATGCGCGCGACCGCCTCGCGCATGTCGTCGGCCGAGCGCGCATAGCAAAACCGGACGAACTGATGGCCGTGAAGTGGATCGAAATCGATGCCCGGCGTCGCCGCCACGTGCGCCTGTTCCAGCATCTCGTTGGCGAATTCGAAACTGTCGGAGGTGAAGGCCGAAACATCGGCATAGAGGTAGAACGCGCCGTCGGCCGGCAGGAATTTGTCAAGGCCGGCCTTCGGCAGGCCCTCGATCAGGATCTGCCGGTTCTCCAGATAGCCGCGCTTGATCGCCTCCATCTCCTCGCGGCCGTCGAACGCCGCTTCCGCCGCGATCTGCGACAACGCCGGCACCGAAATGGAAAGATTCTGCTGGAGCCGCTCGATCGGGCGCACCAGCGGCTCCGGCACCACCATCCAGCCCACGCGCCAGCCGGTCATGCAGAAATATTTCGAGAACGAATTGATGATGAGCGCATGCGGCGAAAGTTCCAAAGCGGTCACCGCGGGAAAGGCATAGTCGAGACCGTGATAGATTTCGTCGGAAATGAAGCGAATACCTGCGCCTTCCGCCGCGGCGATCAGGCCGGAAAGCGCCTCGCGGGACATCATGGTGCCGGTCGGATTGGCGGGACTTCCGACGAGGGCGCCTTTCAGCGGCGTCTTGCGATGCGCGGACAGCAGGGCTTCGCCGGTCAAGGCGTGTCGGGTATCGCTCGACGTCTCGATCATGACCGGCTCGCAGCCGAGCGCGGTCAGAATATGCCGGTACGGCGGATAACCGGGGACGGTCACCGCGACGCGGTCGCCCGGCTCGAACATCGCGAGAAATGCCAGGATAAAGGCGCCCGAGGAGCCTGTCGTGACCACGATCCGCTCCGCATTCACGGCGCAGCCGTAAGTGTCGCGGTAGTGGCGGGCGATGCGTTCGCGCAAGGAGACAATACCCAGCGCCGAGGTGTAATCGATCCGCCCGCTTTCGAGCGCCACATGCGCGGCTGCAATCGCGGTTTTCGGCGCCGAGGCGGCCGGCTGCCCGACCTCCATGTGAATGACGTGACCGCCGGCCGCCTCGATCCGCGCCGCCGCCGCCATCACGTCCATCACCATGAATGGCGGAACATCGCTCCGGCCGGACGCCGTCAAAAGCCGCTCCACGCGGTCTCTAAGTGTCGCTTCAAGCATTGATATCTGCTATTTCGTCGCCCGCTGACTTGATGATCCCGGAACCGGAGCAAGGGGTGCCCAAAGACCCGTGCCGAAGACCCCTGCCCAAGACTAGCCGCATTCCGAAGCTTGTTAGGGCATATCCCTTAATCCAGCCCGCCGCCAATGGTCAAAAGACTGCCCGATGCTGCTTCGTCTCGCGCTCTGCAAAAAAACCTCCGGTCTGACCGCCGTCACCGTGGCGGCAACGCTCGCCTTGGCCCCGATCGCTCCCGCGCTGGCGCAGGAAAACAAGGGACCGCCGGTGCTGCGCGACACCGAGGCGGAGCAATTGTTGCGCGAATATACGCGGCCGATCCTGCGCGCTGCCGGTCTGGAACGGCAGAACATCCAGATGGTGATCATCAACGACAGCTCTTTCAATGCCTTCGTTGCCGACGGCCGCCGCATCTTCGTGAACTACGGCGCGATCATGCAGTCGGAAACCCCGAACCAGCTGATCGGCGTGCTGGCGCACGAAACCGGCCATTTGGCCGGCGGCCATCTCGCCAAGATGCGGGAGCAAATGGCGCAGGCGCAGACCCAGATGATCATCGCCATGCTGCTCGGCGCCGGCGCGGTGGTAGCGGGCGCGCGGGGCGGCAACAGCAATAGTGGCCTCGCCAACGCCGGCGCCGCCGCGCTCGCCGGACCGCAGGAGATGATCCGCCGCAACCTGATCTCCTATGTGCGCCAGCAGGAGGAAAATGCCGACCGCGCCGGGGTGAAGTTCTTGAACGCCACCGGCCAGTCCGCGAAGGGGATGTACGAGACCTTCAAGCGGTTCACCAATGACAGCCTGTTCGCCGCGCGCGGCGCCGACCCCTATCTGCAGTCGCACCCGATGCCGGCCGAACGCGTCGCCGCCCTCGAGGAGCTCGCGCGTTCGTCTCCCTATTGGGACAAGAAAGACGACCCCGCGCTGCAACTTCGGCATGACATGATGCGCGCCAAGATCTCGGCGTTCATGGAGCGGCAGGACACCGTCTACCGGCGCTATCCGATGTCGAACGACAGCTTGCCGGCGCGCTACGCGCACGCGATCACCACCTATCTGCACGGCGATTTGCGCAACGCGCTCGCCCAGATCGACGGATTGATCGCGCTACAGCCGGCCAACCCGTATTTCTACGAGCTGCGCGGCCAGGCGCTGTTGGAGAGCGGCAAGCCCGCTGAAGCGATCGCGCCGCTGCACAAGGCGGTGCAGCTCTCCAACGGTTCACCCCTCATCGAGATGTTGCTTGGGCAAGCCCTCGTTGCCACGGATAATAAAGCCTACACCGACGAGGCGATCAAGATTCTGCGTGCGGCGGTGTCTCGGGAGAGCGAAGCGCCGCTCGGCTACACGCAGCTCGCCATGGCCTACGGAAAAAAGGGAGACTACGCGGAGGCCGATCTGGCATCGGCACAGGCCGCCTATCTGCGCGGCGACAACAAGACCGCCCGCGACCTCGCCTCGCGGGCGAAAACCCGGTTCGCGATCGGCACGCCCGGTTGGGTCAAAGCTGACGATATCGTGACCGCGAAACCTCCGCCGGGCCAAAAGAGTAATTAGAAATCGATAGACCTAACGTAGAGAACCAATAGATTTCCGAAACCGGCTTCAGCCAGAGGATTTGCCAATGCCTTCGTTCCGAAAGCTCGCCCCCGCACTGCTCGCGCTCGCCGTCTTTGGCGCGCCGGCTGCCTCGGCGCAAAGCTTTACCGATACCCAGCGCGGCGATATCGAGGTTATCGTCAAGAACTATTTGATCGCCCATCCCGAGGTGCTGGAAGAGGCGATGAACGAACTCTCCAAGCGGCAGGCTGCCGCCGACGCCGAGAAGCACGAAGCCAGCATCACCCAGAATGCGGATGCGATCTTCAATTCGCCGCGCGGCGTCACGCTCGGCAACAAGGACGGCGACGTCACCTTCGTCGAGTTCTTCGACTACAATTGCGGCTATTGCAAACGCGCCATGGCCGACATGCTCGATCTGTTGAAGAACGATCCCAAGCTGAAGATCGTGCTGAAGGAATTCCCGGTGCTGAGCCAGGGTTCGGTCGAAGCAGCCCAGGTCGCGGTTGCCGCGCGCATGCAGGACCCCACGGGCAAGAAATATCTCGACTTCCATCAGAAGCTGCTCGGCGGCCGCGGTCCGGCGGACAAGGCGCACGCCATGGCCGCGGCCAAGGACGCCGGCTTCGACATGGCAAAGCTCGAGAAGGACATGGCGGGCCCGGAAGCGAAAGCCACCATCGAGGAAAACTTCAAGCTTGCCGAAGCCATGGGCATGAACGGGACGCCGAGCTACGTGATCGGCAAGCAGATTGTGATCGGCGCGGTCGGGCTCGACGGGCTAAAGGAAAAGATCAGCACCGCCCGCTGCGGCAAGGCGACGTGCTGAGTCCCTGCAGGATGGGTTAAGCGCACGGGTCGTGCGACCAGTCCGCCGTAGCTCGAAGAAGCGAAGGCGGAATGCGCGCCCCCGACGAGCGCAATAGCGCTCGCGCAGAGGTGATGAACTCCGCGAAGCTCATCACAGCGCCTCCCCAAACAAGGACAAACAAAGAGGCCGCCTCAGTTGGCGGCCTCTTTGTTTCTGTCGCGCATTAGCTGGGCCGCGGTCGACGATCAATATTCGTATGGCACTTGTCCGAATCGGCGAAGTACGTGGTTGCCGTTGAATTTGCCAATTTCGAAATCGCTGGTGCGGCTGACGGCTATCGCGCCGGCGTGGCCAAAAGTTTTCCAAAGGCCTTGGGCACGACCTATCGCATCAGCGGGACTTGGGCATTTGATAGGTTCGCCAGCGACGATGGCGCCATCGACGTAATCGAAGGGCACGGCCATGAAATAGGTGATCTCGGTCATACGTGCGTTTCCTCCCTCGCAGGCGCACGGATGCTGTCACACCCGGCGTTTGAGTCATTTTCTATCAACTTATTGGTAAGCTCAGCTTCTTGTCTTGATGCAAATCAAGCGACGCGCTCGGTCTCGCGGAGTCATCATCTCTGCGCGGAGCGCTATTGCGCTCGTCGGGGGCGCGCATTCCGCTTTCGCTCTTCGAGCTACGGCGGACCCACGATCCGTTGGCTGAACCCCATCCTACGAGCATTTGAAACGGTTCATCGCGCGTTCACAAAAACAAATCCGGCGGAACCGCAAATCGCGGGGAACATCTCACACCACGTTTCGTTGTCGGCCCGGGCAATGCAAACACGTGAGGAGATTTTAGATGAGGAATCGCTTTTTGGTTTCGGCGGCAGCGCTTGCGC
>JBATYU010001177.1:0-2151 GCA_049674245.1 Bradyrhizobium sp.
CAACTGCGGATGGTAAAATTCCTGGCACGTTTTCCGTTCGTCGAGATCGCAATGATGGTACTGGTGAAGGGATTGCAGTTAGTCAGGAAGGGAAAGCTGGATTTTGGGAAGTTGGGTTATTTAAGAAAAAAGTCGATTCAGACGATAAGAATAGTTTCGCGATGCTTCAAACAGTTCTTCGCCGAGAGTCGGTCTGCCAGTAAATGTGGTTCGAAGGTTCGGGATTTTTTCTGCTCATCCACAACTAGTCACAGTGATTTTGACCGGTTGAATCCGGGCCGCACTAGTTGACGGAGTTCGGTGCGGCAGGCATTTCCCAAGATCGCGTGGCGCACGTCCGGGTCGAGCTGGTGCAGAGGCCCGGTTTCTTTTTAGGAGTCCTTCAAGATTTGTGACGACCTAGGATTGTATAATTTCCGTTTGATTGGCAACGACACCCTAAATCCCGCAAATACGGCCCCGAAAGGTCATTATTAAATCGAAATCGCCAACGAGCGTTTCTGACACTTTTCTTGAAAGTTGTATTTGAGTACTTGCGCCTGGCGGGAGGAAGCCATGCAGAAGACTTCGGTGATACTGACGTGCGCGTTGTTTTTCGGTGCTTTGGGAACATCGGAAGCTCATCCGTTGGACTCGTCGGACATCGTCTATATCGATGGGGAGCCGTGTAATAGTGCTTGCCAGTCCTACATGGCCTGGTCCCGCCAAATTACTATGCCGAACCGACCTGCGCTCGTTCCACCGAGAGCTGCGGCCCGTCAGAAGGCACCAAGGGCCGTAACCCGCCGCGCGATAGGGATAGGCGAAGCAAGATCGAAGCCGGCAGCGCACGGTCGTATTGCGAACGCGGTCGCGCCAAAGTCCACCGAAGCGCCGCAAGCAAAAATCACGGATTTGCAGCCGGGAGGCAAAGCGGCTGCCGCCTCCGATGCCGCGGGAGCAAAAATCGCGGATTTGCGTCCTACCGGCGCTGTCACTACCGACTCCCATGCAAGAACAACACAGGAGCTGGTGACCGCAGCTACGGCGCTCGCGGACCGAATAACGGTTGCCACGGCGAATTCCCAAGGGACCGCGCCTACGCCATCAAACGACACTGATCCTCGGATTGCCATTCTCATGGCGCGCCCCGAAATCAAGTCGGTGTCCGACCTAGCTGGAAAAGAGATTGCAATCGATGACAAACGATCCGCTTCAAGCGGAAATGTCCGGACCGCCATCGCGGCAGCCGGGGCGCCTGAAGTCCAGGTAACCGAAGGTCAAAGGAAGGCGATTGACCGGGTGATCGGTGGAGAGGTGCCGGGTGCGGTTTTGACGTTGGCGTCCCGGGAAGCGGCGGAAGCGTTTCCTGAAATCGCGGGCTTCAAGATTTTACGAATCCCGCTCGCGCTAGAAATACCGCGAGCAAAAATCGCGGATTCTCTTCCCCCAGTTGGTGTCGCTACCGATTCTCGAATAAGAACAACACAACAGCAGGTGACGGCCGCTACGGCGGTCGCCGAGCGCGTAACGGCCGCCACGGCGGTTGCCATCCTCATGGCTCTCCCAGAAATCAAATCGGTGTCCGATCTAGCCGGTAAGACCATTGCAATAGATAGCGGGCAATCCGCGTCCAGCGGTAGTGTCCGGAGCGCGATCGTGATGGCGGGAGCGGCTGAAGTTCAACTGGCCGAGAACCAAACGAAGGCTCTTGACCGCTTAATCGGTGGAAAGGTGTCTGCCGCAGTTCTGACGTTAGCGTCTCCAGAAGCGGCAGAAGGTTTTCCCGAAATCGCCGGCTTCAATATCTTCCGAATTCCGCTCACGCCCGAAATGCCACGAACAAAAATCGCGGATTTGCAGGCCGGAGCCGCCGCCGCTCCCGATACTCCTGGAGCAAAGATCGCGGATTTGCGTCGCAGCGGCACCGTCACTACTGACTCCCATACAAAAACAATACAGGAGCTGGTGACAGCAGCTACGGTGCTCGCCGAGCGAATGACGGTCGCCATGGCGGATCACCAGCGGACCGCATCTATGCCATCAAACGACGCTGATCCTCGGACTGCCATTATCATGGCTCGCCCGGAGATCAAGTCGATGTCCGATCTAGCTGGGAAAGAGATTGCGATCGATGACAAACAATCTTCGTCAAGCAGTAATGTTCTGACG
>JBATYU010001178.1:0-3820 GCA_049674245.1 Bradyrhizobium sp.
TACTTACTGCGCGGTTGGATGGATTGCTTCGTCGCTCCGCTCCTCGCAATGACGGTGGTTGCATTTCGAGCTATTCGCTAAGGTCACGCCGCATTGTCCCGGAAATCTGCAAGCACCAACGCCCCCACCACCGTCAAGCAGGCGACGATCGATCTGTTGCGTGCCTTCGGCATCAAAAAAGTGTTCGGCAATCCCGGCTCGACTGAATTGCCGTTTTTGAGCGACTGGCCCGACGACATCGACTATGTCTTGGGCTTGCAGGAGGCGTCCGTGGTCGGCATGGCGGACGGCTATGCGCAGGCGACCCGCAACGCCGGCTTCGTCAATCTGCATTCCGCCGCCGGCCTCGGCAACGCGCTCGGCAATATCTATAACGCCCACCGCAACCAGACTCCACTCGTGATATCGGCGGGCCAGCAGGCGCGCAGCATTTTGCCATTGCAGGCGTTCCTCTATGCCGAGCGCGCCTCGGAATTTCCCCGGCCTTACGTCAAATTCTCGGTCGAGCCGGCGCGGCCCGAAGACGTGCCGGGGGCGATCGCGCGCGCCTATTACGTCGCCATGCAGCCGCCTTGCGGGCCGACCTTCGTCTCGGTGCCGATCGATGACTGGACCCATTCAACCGAGCCGCTACAGGCGCGCGACGTCAGCCGCGAGATCGGCCCCGATCCGGAAGCCATGAAATCGCTGGCCACGGCACTCGCGGCGAGCAAGCGCCCCGCGCTCGTCGTCGGCCCAGGTGTCGACCGTGCGCTCGCCGTCGATCTGATGGTGCGGGTCGCCGAGAAGGCGAAGGCCGCCGTATGGGCCAGTCCGTTTTCGGCGCGCTGTTCTTATCCCGAGCGGCATCCGCAATTTTTTGGCTTCCTGCAGGCCTCCCCGGTTCAGCTCTCCGACGCGCTGCGCGATCATGATCTGGTGGTCGTGATCGGCGCGCCGGTGTTTACGTTTCACGTCGAGGGCCGGGCTTCGATCTTCGATGGTTCAACCACGATCTTCCAGATCACGGATGATCCGACTGCGGCTGCGGTAACGCCTGTTGGCACCAGTATCATCGCCACCATGAGTCCGGCGCTGAAAATGCTGCTCGATCTGTTGCCCGAGACTTCGCGCGAAGCGCCGACCGGACGCGTGCTGCCGCCGGCGCCGGCCGCGGGCGATCCGATCCCGGTCGAGTTCCTGCTGCACACGCTCTCTCGCGCAATGCCTGACGATGCCGTGCTGGTCGAGGAAGCGCCATCGCATCGGCCCGCGATGCAAAAATTCATGCCGATGCGCGGCCAGGACAGTTTTTACACCATGGCAAGCGGCGGGCTCGGCTATAGCCTGCCGGCCGCGGTCGGTATCGCGCTCGGCAAGCCCGGCATCAGGACGGTCTGCCTGATCGGCGACGGCTCTGCGATGTATTCGATCCAGGCGTTGTGGACGGCGGCGCAACGCAAGCTGCCGCTCACCGTCGTCGTGACCAATAATTCCGGCTACGGCGCGATGCGCTCGTTCAGCCAGGTGATGCAGGTCCGCGACGTCCCCGGGCTCGATCTGCCCGGCATCGATTTCGTCAAGATCGCGCAAGGGCTCGGCTGCGATGCGGTGCGGGCGACAAGATCATCCGAGCTTAGGCCAGCGCTCGAGCGCGGCCTTGCGCACAAGGGCGTCAGCCTGATCGAGGTGGTGGTGGATTCCGCGGTGCCGCTGCTCTACGCGCAGAAGAACTAGCCCGCAGCCGACTGCGCCGCGCCATCGCGCCGCAACGCGATGGCGCGTGCGTCAAGATGACCCGAGCCGACCTTTCAAGAATGGATTTTTTATCGGGGCCCGCGTGTTATCCAGAGCGGACGTTTGCAACGCTCAGCGGAGCAGGGTCATGGCGGCGGCCGACAAACTATTCGCGGGATCGATCCCTGAGATCTACGACCGGCTCCTGGTTCCGCTTATCTTCGAACCCTACGCGCGCGACATGGCGGAGCGGATCGCCGGCGCCAAGCCACAGGATTTACTGGAGACCGCCTCGGGAACCGGTGTTCTTACCCGGGCAATCGTATCGCGTCTGCCGATGCATAGCCGGATCATAGCTACCGATCTCAATCAACCAATGCTTGATCGCGCCGCTGCGAGCAAAGCTCTCGAGGGCCGCGTCACGTGGCGACAGGCCGACGCGCTGGCTCTGCCGTTCGGCGATCAGAAATTCGACGTCGTTGCCTGCCAATTCGGCGTCATGTTTTTCCCCGACAGGATCGCGGGTTACAAGGAGGCCCGCCGCGTGCTCAAGCCGGGTGGTCGTTTTTTCTTCAATGTATGGGACGCAATCGACAAAAACGAATTTGCCGATACCGTTACGGAAGCGCTGGCCGCGGTCTTCCCGGACGATCCACCCTTGTTCATGGCCCGCACTCCGCACGGCTATCACAACGTCGAAACGATTCGCGAGGAACTGGCTGCCGCGGGTTTTGCAGATATTTCAGCCGAAACGATCGATCACACGAGCAGAGCCGCGGCGCCGAGAGACGCAGCCATCGCGTACTGCCAGGGAACGCCGCTCAGGAACGAAATCGAGGCTCGCGATGCGACGCGCCTTGAGGAGGCGACAAAGGCCGCAGCTAACGCGCTGACCAATCGATTTGGCACTGGCCCCATCGAGGGTCGTATCAGTGCACATGTATTCACCGCCGCCGCTTGACGTAGCCGCTTGGGACGCGCCGCTGCCCTATGCGCCGAAGAATTGAGCCGGGAACGCCTCGCCGTCATTGCGCGACGAAACGAAACGCATAAATCGGTCCGAGCTTTTCGGAGATGACGATGATCCTGGAAACATTTGCGAGGGTGTTCGTGGACACGGATGCGCTTGACCCCACTTGCGCCTTCTATTCCGACCTGCTCGGCGGCGAAGAGACCATGCGCTTTGCCTATCCGGAGAAGGGCCTGGAACTCGCCGCGATCTCCTCGCCCAAATTATCCGTCCTGGTCATCGCGGGACAGCCCGAGAAGCGGCGGCCTTTTGAGGCGACACGCCTGACCATCAAGGTCGAGGCTCTGGAAGGAATTCTTGCCGTGCTTGAGAAGGCGGGCGCCGAGCAGCTGGAGCCGATCCAGGTGACCCCGGTCGGCCGCAAGACGCGCTTTCGCCACGCCGACGGGCTGATCGTGGAATATGTCGATCACACGCAAAAACACTAGCCTCGCTCAGGAGGCCAAGAAACCGCCGTCCGCGGCCAGCACGTGACCAACGACATAGGATGCGGCGTCGGAAGCTAGCCACACCACGGCCTCGGCGACTTCCTCGGGCTTTCCCATCCGTCGCAGCGGCAGCCCCGCTGCGACAGCGGACATATCGCCGACGCCGGAGCGAAGCATCATGTCGGTAACGACACGGCCCGGCGCGATCGCGTTGATCCGGACGCCGCGGGGTGCAGCCTCCATCGCCACTGAGCGCATCAGCGAGATCACGGCCGCCTTCGAGGCGGAATAAAGCGACAATCCAGGGTTCGGATTTCGAATGCCGCTGACCGACGCGTTGATGACGATTCGGCCGTTGCCGTGCGCGAACATGACTGGCAGCTGGTGACGGAGGCACAGGAAGACGGAGCGCACATTGGTGGCGAATACCTCGTCATAGACGCTGCTTACCTGTTGCTCGACCGGCGCGCGCCGCTCCTGGAAACCGGCATTGTTCAAGGCGACGTCCAGCCTGCCATAGTGCTCGACCGTCGTGCGGACAACGCGCTCCACATCGTCTTCCTGCGTGACGTCGGCCCTGATCGCAAGCGCCTGCGCGCCGAGCGCCCGGCACTCGGCCGCGGCGGATTCGATCTCCGCCTCGCGC
>JBATYU010001179.1:0-2360 GCA_049674245.1 Bradyrhizobium sp.
TACATGATCCGTGATCGCGATCGGATCTATGGCGCTGTCGTCACACGCCGACTGCGTGCCATGGGAATTCGGGACAAGCCAATTGCACCGGCGTCGCCCTGGCAGAATGGCTTTGCCGAACGGCTGAAGGGTCGATGCGGCGCGAGTGTTTGGACCACATCATTGTCTCGGGTGAGGCACATCTGCGCCGGAATCTAGTTTCCTATGCTGCTTACTACAACTCCGTCAGAACGCATCATCGGTCGTTGGACAAGGATGCACCGAGTTTTCGTCCGATTCAACAGATCGGAATCATTCGTTCACACCCGATCCTCGGTGGGCTTCACCATCATTACGTCCGGGTTTGAGTTTTCGGTACACACACCCATCATGCTCGGCAACCAGCAGCAGCGCCTCCATCGCGGCCAGCCATTCTTCGGCGTCGTGTTCGGCCTTCGGCAGTTTGGTGATGTATTCAGCGGCGTCGCGCAGCGTGACTAGCTTCTTTCCCTTCGGTAACGGGATTGGCCTCATCGAATTTGCTGGCCGCAAACCGCAGACGCGGCCGTTAGATTTCGGCAACCCGGCGAACAACCGTCGCGGCGGCGCCTTCCTGCATGTTCGGCATCAGGTGGCTGTAAATGTCTAAGGTGATCGCGATCGACGAGTGCCCCAAGCGAGTCTTGATATTGCCGAACAGCTCGGCATCGATGACGTGGGGGAAATTGTCAGCCAGGCCCAAAAGCACACAAAATGATTAAGGGCCTGAAACTGACCGATGGCATGGTCGGAGGCCTCAAGGCCATCAGGGCGGGCAAGCCGGTGTCGGCAGTTTTGCTGAAAACCCTCGCGACGTTGCGGCTGATACAAATTAATTCGACGGAATTAACCGACGCAGGTCATGCGGTGCTGACAAAACCGACGCGACCGAAAAAATTTGTCTATGCTCCGAAGAAACTTACAGACCTGCGGAGGAAACTTATCGAATGATTACGGGTCACCAGATAAGGGCCGGGCGTGCTTTGATCGATTGCAGCCAGCCAATACTGGCCAAGGCAGCGGGGATAAACATCACAACACTGGTCAATCTCGAGAAGGCCGGCGCCTCGCCTGTCACCGGGCTTGCAATGACATTGCAATTGGTCGTGGCGGCGCTGGAGGCCCGCGGCGTGGTGGTGGTGCCTAATGGTGTGATGCTAGGCAGCTAAGGCCAAGGAATCCCCGGCAATCGTTGCGGCGAGACAGCCGAGCGCAGGATTTGCTACTCGATTGCTGAGACAGGAAATGCTCAAGCGGCCCGCCTCGGACTTCAACCGAAAGATTACCTATCAAAGATCAGGCGTTGCCTGATGCCGATATAAAATGTCTGGCGGTAAATCAACTAACATCGGAATTTGCCAGCGAGCTTTGGGTCAACGGGCAGCGGAACCTTTTTCTTAGCAGCCATGGATTATTCCTCTCCCCTGTGGATTACGTGAGAGCCCCATATTCAAATGACGCGCAAAGAAGTTCAATCCTTTGAGGCTAGGGCCCGTACAAATTAGATTTCGGGGGCCGAAGCAGCACGGATATTTGTAAGGGGAATTTTGATGGTGGAAGAAGAATTTCTGAGAGAGCGCGTCCGACTAATTCGCGACCTTGCCGAAAAGGCCGATCCCTTCATCAAAAGACGGCTGACGGACTTGGCGAATAACTACGATGCTAGGCTGGGGCGCCTCAAAAGGCATCCTGTGCTCGATTCATCGCAGGCGAAGTGGGAGATCATGCTTACGGCTGGCAACCGACAGTAGTTGCATCTCCCGGTGATTTGATTGGATATCAAAGGCGAGTTGAAGAAATCGCAAATCGATTGCGCCTTCAGTTCGCCCTCCGGGGATGACATCCGGCGTGCTGGCTGCAATCAGCCACTAGCGCGCCAATCGTGGGGCATACGCTCACCGCGATCGAAGCGGCTTTCCCTTCTGCGCGGAATCGGGGCACTAACGATAGCCCATCATCTTGACCGGCTTCTTATTCCAGTTGAAGTCCGGCCGCACGTCGGCGCCACGTTTACCGCAGGCCTGACAGATAAACCGCGCTTCAAGATCGGACAGCCGGACGTCATCGGGCCATTGGTCCGCGCTGAACGCGATCGAGTGGCTGCACTTGTAATCCGAGCAATAGATAAGGAGACCGCGCACGCCAGCGTCGCGCATCTCGGCGAGCGTGATCTTTTGCGAGCGCTTTCATCGATCAGAAGAAGGCATCGTCCAGACTGGGTTGGGATCAGTACAAATGGCGTCGGTAATGACGATGACCCCAGTAGTGATGACGGGGGTAACCCCAATTGCCATTTGCTCCCCGCCAACCGTAGCTCGTGTAAGGGTTACCGGGTCCGTAAT
>JBATYU010001180.1:0-2948 GCA_049674245.1 Bradyrhizobium sp.
ATCCCGCTGGTCACGGGTCTGCTCGACCTCGGCGCAAAGGTGCGCGCGCATGATCCGGTCGGCATGGAGCAGGCGCGCAAGGAATTGCCCGACATCGAATATTGCGGCGATCCTTACGAATGCGCGCGCGGTGCTGATATCGTGGTCCTCGTGACCGAGTGGGCGCAATTCCGGGCGCTCAATTTGGCTCGCTTGAAGAAGGAAATGGCCGGATCGATTGTTATCGACCTCCGTAATATCTACAACCCGCACGAGATGAAGGTTTGCGGCTTCATCTATGAGGGCGTTGGCCGCGGAGCCCGTGCTCCTTAATCTCGCTCGGGGCGCGGAATCACGGATCGTGAGTCGTCTCAACGAGAGTTTTGCAACACAATCAGCCCGGTAAGCGGACGTGGAAGGGCCGCTAAGTGCGGCCGAGGAGCGGTCATCATCGGTGTGTCCACCGCCCAATGCCGATTGGCATATTGATGTCGACTACCGGGCCAACCCAGACATCGCGTTGCGACTGGCAGGTGTTCGGCAGACCGAATTTCGTTTAGTCTGCAACTTCGAGCATTATTGAACCGCGATTGGGACGCAGCAAACCCGATGACTTCGGGCGACCTAATACCAAGCGATCACGATAAGCCGGAACCGCCGTCCCTTGAGGTCGAGTTCGCGCTCGTCATTTCCCGCATGATCGACTCGGTAAAGGATCGCCCAGAAGATATACGCCAGCTCATATATGACCTGGCTCGCTACAAGCTGCGAGAACAACTTCCGCAGGCTAACGCCAAGGAAAAACGACGTACGCAGCAGGCCTTGGAAATTGCTATCCGTGGCGTTGAGGCATTCTCAGAGAAGCGTGTTTACACCCGGGCGCTACAATCGCAATTCAACAGTCCCGGTTCTACCTCGACGGATCGGAGGCATTCTTCTCCTGATTTGATTCCTCAAGGGGGGCCAGGGTCGCATTTGAATGTGGATTCTCACGAGAATGTTGGCGGTTCGGAGCATACCCACAGACCAAGGCCGCATCTGAGACGAGCGGCCGCCATGGTCGCCATTCTCGTCGCAATATCGGTGACTGTCCAACAACGAGAGCGCTTGCTATTTTTGACTCATAGTCTGTCCAGGCTCGAATGGAAAACCGCTGTTGAGGAGCGGAGCGCAACATCACAGGTTAGCGATCATTCCGAGCCGGCTCCGCCGCCAGCAAAGCCTGCAACGTTGCGGCCAACAGATTATGGCGTCTATGCAATTAGCAACGATGCGCTGATCAATCTGGACTTATTGCCGGGCCGGCCTCCTGATATCCGGGTCGCAGTCTCCGCCGCGCTGACAACACCTGGCCGGACGATGCTCCCGAACGGACACCCAAAATTTATTGTCTTCCGCCGCGATCTCGCGTCGGGCATTGCAGACCGCCCCGAGGTTCGAATAATAGCCAAGGTCGCCCGCGACTTCTCGGCCAACGTCATCGGCGAGAAGCCAGGTGACGAGATGTGGGTAATTCGAAACGTCTCATTTCCCTTTCGATCAGCCCCGGTCAATGATAATCCTGAAATGACTGAACTCCATAGCGAAGTTCCTGCTTTGGAATTAAGCCCCGGCCGCTATGCCCTTGTTCTGAAGAACCAGGCGTACGATTTCAGCGTTGAAGGCGAAGCAGTCGATCCAAGGCAATGTATCGAACGAATAGTTGCCTCCGAGGGCACCTTTTATTCTGATTGTAAGAAGCCCTGATACCCTCTTGCGATAAGCGCTCGGCACCGGCGGCAAGATTGTTCTTCGTCGCAAGATCAGGCGGCTGGCCCTCATCGAGACCTTCGTCGCGCGCCCTTTGCCAAGGCCCAACGTCAACACCACCACCCGGCTCTGTCTCGGCCGCGCCGTGGACGCAGCAGCAATCTCCCATGCACGAGTTCCAGAATTAACCGCCAGTGCCGGCATCAAGCTTACCGAGCGACATTCGTTGCGACGCTGCAAGAACCGGATAGGTTGACCTCACTCGACATCTCCCGGGTCACCGCCGCAAAACCGCGGTCGAACATATTTACGGCCGACGGTTCTTGTCTGAAAGCAGGCTTCGATTTCATGATTAGATACACGTCCAACCCTAGCACGAATCGGACCAAATCGAACGCGCTGACTAACTTGCTCCGTTCGCTTGAAACAGAATATCACGAGCTACAGGACCTACGTGAGCGAGTTAGAAAAGCCGAGGCCGCCGCGGCAACGCGCGTTAGGCCGCGCGGTAACGGACATCCACAAAACAAAGATTAAGTGCTGCCGTTCGAAGACTGTCGGCGACGAACTTCATCGTCGCGGAAGTACCTGTCATCGACAGCTTTTTGTGAGCCGCTTCATATTAGCGTCGCATCTCGGGAGTTATCATTGCTGGCGGCGGATTTGGCCAGGAGATAATCCGTCTCGGCGGCGCGCAATCTGTTCGTTCGGCGCCTTTCGGATTTGCTTTGGGTTATGGCTTTTTGTCGAGGTTAAGTATATCGGATGAGTACTAATTTGGATGTCAAATTGCGGTTGAGTGAGATCGCTCAAAAGTCCGCCGAACTATCCGCCGTCTCGTCAAAGCTTGCCGACATGGCCTCACAACTGAACCGCCTTCGTAAATTGAATGGCAGGATGGGATTCCTCAGCGATCGCAACAGCCCTTTCAGCCGACCAACCGACGATAGCTATACTTCGCGCGGGTGCTTCAGGAATAACTGACGCATTGCGGGCGGCGGCGAGCCCGGGGTTCAACTCTCGTGTTACGCGATGGAGCAGCATTCGTGTTCCCGCATCGACAACACGGATGATAAGCACGTCGGTGGTTCTGCTTTCAACCGTTGGACGCCGATGAGGGGTCGAACTTGAACTTGAACGCCGATTGGCGTGCGCCCCGCAGCGTTCGACGATAACTGGCACAGTCGCAATTGAATACTAGGTGTGGCGGCGTGGATGAA
>JBATYU010001181.1:0-1850 GCA_049674245.1 Bradyrhizobium sp.
TGCTAGCGGGAGACCGACTTGTCACAGTTAAGGCGGTCGTCAGAGCCACAAGTCGACTTCCGCGCCTCCCGTTTTGTAGAAGTTGTGCGCTCAGGAAGCCGTAGCTCTTCTCGCCCTCAAGGTTGTCGAAATCAAGCTTCGACAGAAAGGATTCCGCGGCGACGTTGACGATGCGTCCTCCCGGCCCTGCCCTTACAAGATCAAGGACGAGATTGGTCAAAAGAAACGGACCGAGATGATTAGTAGCAAACGTCCTTTCGAGGCCATCGACGGTGAGCGAGCGCTCGGCGAAGATGCCGGCCGCATTGTTGATGAGGACGTCGATCTTGGGGGAATCGCTGGCGGACCTCGTTGGCAAGCGCCCGAATGGCCTGCTGGGACGACATGTCCGCGAACAGGAGTTCAGGCGCGGCTCCTGTTGCAACCTCTGCTACCGCGGCCCGGGCATGTGCGCCGCGCTCGGTATTGCGACAGACCATCAGGACGCGCGCACCCATCCTGGTCAGTTCACGCGCAGTTACAAAGCCAATGCCGCTATTGGCACCCGTGATGAGAACTGTCTTTCCATGCATTGCGTTACGCCTTCACCGCAAACATATTGACGAGATTACCGTCCGGGTCCCTAAACAGCATCGCGCGATTGCCCCAGGGCTGATCGGTCGGCGGTTGAACCCACTCACCGACGCTTTCCTTCAAGCGCGTGTAGTGCGCATCGACATCCCTTACTTCGAAATCGAGAACGAGAGATCGATTGGCGCGGGAGGCGAGAACGCCCTCGCCATAGATTTGCGCCGTGGCTACGCTCGTGATCGCCAGGCCCGCGCAAGGACTGTGGTGGAACTCAACATAGCCGCTGATGACGTCGGCGGTCGCTCCCGTCAACTTTTCGTAGAAGCTTGTAAGTTTTTGCACATCGTCCGTTACCAACCTGGTTTGTTTGAGGTTCATGCTGTTTTTGCCCTTCGCACATTTCTTCGGAACGGAACCAGTCGCGGCCACTCGATCTCATTTGACCCGCGCTCGAATGAAGCAACAGAGCCGTTCTCGATTGTTCGGAATTAGGACCCGGGTGGCCGTTCGACAATCCAGCCCTATCCGTATGACGCGGTCGGAGAATCCGATCAATGCGGCGGCTAGTTCGAGATGATGCTCGAACGTCATGCTTCCGGCTCTAAGCTGCTGTTTTCGGCGGAATTCGCGCGCCGGCGGGTTCTGGCCGAATTAGGCCGCTCGCAATTCCACAACAGCCCACTTTCGAATGCACAACGTCACATGAACACGATGCGTCGATTGTGGCATCGCTGCCGCGTGTCTCCGGGGGTGAATGAGATGATCGTTCTGCCAGTGATCGATAACGCTGTGCTTAAAGCGGTGCTCGCCTTGTACTTGTAACCCAAGCAGATGGCATTGTCGTTGTAACGCGTCACATTCTTGGCGCATTGCCGGTCGGCGCGTGCGTTCCGCATTGAATGACTGCTTTGCGCGGTCATGCCATATCACTCATTCCGCGAATTCAGCCCGGCGACAAGATCGATTCCGACAAGTCCACTTTGCCGATCCTCGGATCGCGAAGCGAGCTCATTTTGGGGCTGCACACATTGGCTGTCGCTAGATTTTCTTTGATCTCTCGGTGCACACATCGTGCACACGCCGCCTTCTAACTCTTTGAAAGAATTAAACTCTCGTTCCAGTCCATCATAAGGAAGTTTGAGCTAAATTCAGCAACAGACGTCTAACGGGGTCTGACCCACGATGGTTGTTGTGCCAGCGTTGGGAATACAGACATTTTTCCGCCTCGGTAAATCGATGCCGACACCTGTCAAAGCAAATTCCTTGCTAGGGTCTAAGAC
>JBATYU010001182.1:0-6657 GCA_049674245.1 Bradyrhizobium sp.
CTCGCGAGCCGTCCCGCCCAAGGCAGTCCATTCATGGGGATCGCTGGTCTCAATTCTGGTTTCGGCGTGGGCGCATTTCGGGCACTTGTAGCTACGATGCTCGAAACCCTCTGATACGGGCGTGACGGCAGCCGTCATCATCCGCATTTGGCAATCTGGGCAGCGCGGACGGTGGTTTGGCAATAGTTCTGGATCGGGTTTCGTATTCCCCAACATGACAAAAAGGCTAATTCCGTCTTGAAAACCCGTCTGTCCGGTGCCGAACAAAACATTGAAATAACCTTGCAGGGTTCCGGCCGGGGTTGCCGGAATGAGTTATCGAGCACGATCTGATCGGGGAAGCGAGCCGCGGCCCGCCCGGTAAGGTTGCCTGCAAAAATTGCTACCTCTAGACGAAAGGTCACGGGCCGCTCCATTGCACCGCCGTGACGGTTCCATTACATTTTTATGACACGCCTGCGGGTTCCGGACGCGGCGTCGGTCTCCTGGTCATCGCCAGCCAAGGCTCTTGGGCAGTGCCGGGTTTTAAGTTGCGTCCCCTCCATGGCGTCCGCGCCAAATCCAGGCCCATTCGCAACCGTCGCCTCCGCGGGCGCTACCTCCTTTGGCATTTTCCGGCTGTTGGCCGTCGCAGCGCCACATCTGGCGGCGCTGTTGCTGATGCTGCAAACCGAGGCCGACCTCGGCTCGCGCATTTGTTTTCTGCTGGCGTGGGGGATCCTGAACTTCTTCTGGATCACGCTGTTGCGGCGACCTGCCTTGTCGGGTGCGCTGTCGCTGACCATGGTGATTGTGCTGGTGCTGCTGTCGCGGCTCAAGCACGATGTCGTGCAGATGACCGCGAACTTCGTCGACCTGATGGTGATCGATCGCGATACCGCTGCGTTCCTGTTTACGATCTTCCCCAATCTGCGATGGTCGGTGATCTCAGCGGGCCTGGTCACGATCCCCTTGATGTACGCGCTGTGGTGGCTCGATCCGTTCCGCATCCGCCGCCTGCCGGCGCTCGCCTGCAAGCTCGCCTGCCTCGCAGTCCTGGCTGCATATTCGGTCGAATGGCCGGACGAAGCCTGGCGCGGCTATTACGACGACGGCTATCTGTCGAAATTCTCGCGTTCCGGCGTCACCGCAGTGTCGGACTTCGTCCATTACGGCTTCATGGAATCGGATGCGGTCGCGAGAGAGCGTCTCAACGTGCCGCTGGTCGATTCCTGCCATCCAGCCGGCCTGCGGCCGAACATCATCATGATCCATGATGAATCCAGTTTTGATATCCGCGCAGCGGACGGCGTCAAGGTGCCGGCCGGCTACGGCAGCCATTTCAAATCGTTCGACGGCAAGGAGCGCAAATTCCTCGCCGAGAGCAATGGCGGCCCGAGCTGGTTCACCGAATACAATGTGCTCGCAGGCCTCTCGTCGCGCTCGTTCGGCCGGTTCGCCTATTTCGTGACCCGGATCGCCTCCGGCCGGGTCGAGCGCGGACTGCCGCTTTCGCTGCGCCGCTGCGGCTATGACACGATTTCGCTCTATCCGGCGTTCGGCGCGTTCATGAGCGCGCGCAGCTTCCAGGTGACGACCGGCATCCAGCATTTCTACGACGCGCACGACCTGGGCGCCAAGGACGTCGAGCCCGACAGCTTCTTCTACGACAAGGCCTTGTCGCTGATGTCGCTGGCGCCGCCCAAGACGCCGCTGTTCATGTTCGTCTATCTCGCCGCCAATCATTTTCCCTGGGAGACCAAGTTTCGTCCCGACCTGACGCCGTCATGGCGCGGGCAGGGCAATGAGCCCGTGGTCGACGAATATCTGCGCCGCCAGTCCATGAGCGCCGACGACTACAAGGCGTTCATCGCGGGATTGAAGAAGAAGTTTCCCGGGCAGCCGTTCCTGATCGTGCGTTACGGCGATCACCAGCCGGAGTTCTCCCCGCATGTTCTCGATCCCGCCCTCGACGAGGCCGGTGTCGGCAAGAAGCTCGAGGCGTACGATCCGCGCTATTACGCGACCTATTATGCGATCGATGCCGTCAGCTTCGAACCGGTCAAGAGCCCGACCGAAATGGACACGATCGACGGACCTTATCTACCGCTGGTGATCCAGGAGGCCGCCGGCATTCCGCTCGATCCGTCGTTCGACGAGCAGAAGCAGATCATGTTGCGTTGCAAGGGCATGTTCTATGCCTGCAAGGCCGGCGCGGAAGCGCGCCGCTTCAACCGCCTTCTGATCGACGGCGGCATGATCCACGGGCTATAAGGGTTCCGCACACGAAATAGGGCGCTTTCGCCGCCTTGAGCGTGGCGCGGCAAACCTGCTAATGCACGGCTCGAAGATCTCTCCTTTTTTCTGGGTTATCCGCCATGGTGATGCGACTGTTTGCGCCGCAATTCCTGCTTCTCTGGGCCTTCATCGGCTCGGCGCTCGCGGTGCATTTCCGCGGCAAGGTGCGGCTCGGATTCTGGCGGCAGGTCTCCGACCATTCCACCATCATGGCACCCTACAATGTGCTGATGTACATGTTCTCGGCGGTGCCGAGCCGGCCGATCCTGCAGGTCGGAATGGTTCCCGAACTTAGCGTGCTGCGCGACAATTGGCAGACCATCCGCGAAGAGGCGCTGCATTTGTTCGCGCTAGGCCAGATCAAGGCCGCCGACAAGTACAACGACTGGGGTTTTAATTCCTTCTTCCGAACCGGGTGGAAGCGCTTTTATCTGAAATGGTACGACGAGGCGCTGCCGTCGGCGCTTGCCAACTGTCCGAAGACGGTCGAGCTTTTGAGCACGATTCCAAATGTAAAGGGCGCAATGTTCGCCAATCTGCCGCCGGGCGGCAAGCTGGTGCAGCACCGCGATCCCTATGCCGGTTCGCTGCGCTATCATTTGGGCCTGGTGGTGCCGAAATCGCCGGGCGAATGCCGCATCTTCATCGACGGCCAGTCCTATTCCTGGCGCGACGGCGAGGACTTGTTGTTCGACGAGACCTATCTGCACTACGCCGAGAACACCACCAGCGACGATCGCATCATCCTGTTCTGCGATGTCGAGCGCCCGCTGAAAACGCGCGCGATGACAGCGGTCAACCGCTGGGTTTCAAGGCACGTCATCAACGAGAGCGCGACGCAGAACGAAGAGGGCGAGCGCGTCGGCTGGCTCAACCGCGTGTTCGGTTACGTCTACCACGTGCGCCTCGTTGGCAAGCGGATGAAGGCGTGGAACAAGCGCGTTTATTACGCGGTGAAGTATCTGCTGATCGGCGGCATTTTGGCCGCGTTCCTCGCCACCGCGTTCGCGTGAACCAAGCGCTATTCGTCAGTAGACTGTAGGGTGGGCAAAGGCGCACTTGCGCCGTGCCCACCAATTCCGGCTCGGAACTGAAAAAAAGGTGGGCACGCTTTCGCTTTGCCCACCCTACAAATCTTGCTGCGTTCGCGTGAGATAAGGGCGTGACAGCGCTAGGGCCAATTCTCAGGCAAGGTAAAGACCGCGCACGGAGAGGCGATTCCGCGCAGGACATGCGTCCCGAGCGCGATCAACGGCGCGTCGGTTTCGGCGGCGAGCGCGCCCGACACGAGTACCGTTTTCTGAAGCGGCCGGCATAGCCCCTCCAACCGACTGACCAGGTTGACGGCGGGGCCGATCGCCGTGAAATCCAGGCGATCGGCGGCGCCGATGTTGCCCCACAGCATTTCGCCGAGATGCAGGGCGGCGCCGAAGGGCAGAGGAGGCAGGCCCTGCCGATGTCGCTCCTTGTCCAGATGCGCCATCCCGACACGGGCGGCCGACACCGCACGCAGCGCGGCATCACAAGCGCCGCGCGGCGCCTCGCCGACGACCGGGAAGATCGCCAGCATGCCGTCGCCGATAAATTTCAGCACTTCGCCCCCGAAGGCGTGAACCGAGCCTGCGATGCGATCGAACCAGGCGCCGAGCGCCGAGATGACGACGGAGGGAGGATTGCTTTCAGATAGCGCCGTGAACCCACGCAGATCGGCGTAGAGCAGCGCCGCCTGGATGGTCTCGCCTACATCGCGTCGCAAAGGCGCAGCCAGCACCCGCGCCGCGCTGCGCCGGCCGAGATAGGCTTCCAGAACAGCCGTCAATGTGGCGCGCGCGGCGAGAACCGCAAGCGGTGCCGCAGCGAAGCGCGCGGCCTGTCGCAGTTCATTGGTCTCCTTATCCGTGAACTGACGCGGCCCAATCCAGCTGAGCGAAGGCCCATCCGCCCGAGAACCGACGATGTCCTCGTGCACGAGGCCATCGGCTATTCCGGCGAGCCAGCGCCGACCGGCGTCGTCGGATGGGCTTGCCTTAAGCTCTGCCGGCGCGAACCCCAGGGCCTCGATGACTTCCCCGCTCCCGGCGCGCCACAGCCAGGTGCGCCGGGCGATGAGCGGGTGTGGAACGGCAAGCGTCAGGGCGCCGCCCGTGACGGGCAGGCCATCCGCGACCAGGTGGGCGCCGAGTTCCGCCAACAGCCGGTCTGCGCCCGGCATGTCGCCGGCTGCATCGACGAGCCAGGCGAGCGTCGGGGAAAGCTGCATGGAGTGATTATGAATTTGACACGCCACCCTTGTCACGAGCTATCCTCCAACAGTTGGCTTTCACGCCGCGGTCCGCGCCTGGGAGACATTGATGGCTGATCCGCTCGTGGTTCGACGCGAGATCCAGATCGCAGCCCCGCCTGCGACGGTTTTCGCCTTCCTGACCGATCCGGAAAATATCGTGAGCTGGATGGGCGCCGAGGCGACGACTGAGACGCATCCGGGCGGGCTCTATCTCGTCAAGGGCGTCGGCTCCGGCGCTAACGTGGCGCGCGGCGCGTTCCGGGAGGTCGTGCCGGTCCACCGCCTCGCCTACAGCTTCGGTTGGGAGGGAAGGGAGGAGGTGCCACCGGGATCGAGCTTGGTCGAGATTGATCTTGTCGACCGGGACAGCGGCACTTTGCTGCGCATGACCCATAGCGGTCTTCCGAACGAGGTTGAGTGCGCCAACCACGACAAGGGTTGGGCGCATTACCTGGGCCGGCTGGCCATGGCGGCCGCGGGCCGAAATCCCGGTATCGATCGCGGCATCGCGCCGCGTGAGACTTAACGCGTCTTTCGCGCAGGGTCCGGGCGCATGTATGCGCCTCAGCGCTTCCCGATTTTTTCCCATAGCCAGCGCGCCACCGCGTCCGGCGATGACGCACCGTCGCCGCCGGCGGCGCGCAGGTTCGCCTCGCGCATGTCCGCTATATCGATCTTGCCGAGCAGCGGTTTGATGGCCGCCTGCAACGCCTGATCACCGGCGCGCCGCGGCGACAGCAGCACGATGGCATCGTACGGCGGAATGGCATGCCTGGAATCCTCCAGCGCCACCAGATCGTATTTCGCGATCAGGCCGTCGCTGGTATAGCCCGCGATCACGTCGACTTCGCCGGAAGCGGCCGCCGCATACATGAAATCCGGCTGCATCTGCCGCTGCGCGCGAAATGACAGACCGTAGGCCTTCTGCAGGCTGGCCCATTCCGGCCGCGAGAAGAATTCATAATCCGCGGCCAGCGACATCGTGGGCGCATGGGCGGCGAGATCGGCGATCGAGTGGATGCCAAGCGCCGCGGCGCGCTTCTTCGGCATCACCAGCGCATAGGCGTTTTCGAAGCCGAGCTCGCCCAACAGCGTAATCTCCTGCTTTGCCAGCACAGCCTTCAATTCGCCGAGCAGTTTTTCACGCGGCTTGATGTCCGTACGTTGAAACTGGTTCGCCCACAGCGTGCCGGAATAATCGACGTAAGCGTCGATATCGTTGGACTTGAGCGCCTCGAAGATCACGTTGGAGCCGAGGCCCTCGCGCGAGGTGGCGGAAAAGCCCGCCGCGCGCAGCCGCTGCGCGATCAGCGCCGACAGCACATATTGCTCGGTGAAGGTTTTTGCGCCGACGACATAGTTCGACGACCGCGCCATCGAGGGCACCAATGTGACCGCGACCAGCGCCGCAATGCCGGCGCCGCCCAGCATGGCCCGCAGGCGGTTGCGCTGGCGTAGGCCGTTTTCGACCAGCGCCAGCAGTTGATCGACCGCGAGCGCCAATGTCGCCGCGGCAAGACAGCCGAACAGCACGAACACCCAGTTCTGCGTCTGCAGGCCGGCGAAGATGTAATTGCCGAGGCTGGTCTGGCCGATCGGCGTCGACAGCGTCGCGGTTCCGATCACCCAAACCGCCGCGGTGCGGATGCCCGCCATCATCACAGGCAGCGCCAGCGGCAGTTCTACGGTGAATAGCGATTGCCGCGGCGTCATGCCGACGCCCTTTGCCGCCTCCAGGACCGCAGGCTCGACGCCGTCAAGGCCGGTGATGGTGTTGCGCAGCACCGGCAGCATCGAATAAAGCGCCAGCGCCAGCACGGCGGGCAGGAAACCGAAGGCCGAAAAGCCGAAGCCGAACCACGACAATGTCAGCGCCGCGAGCGCCAGCAGCAGCGGATAGAACAGCGCCAGCAGCGCGAGGCCCGGCACCGTCTGCACGACGCTGGCAAGCGAGAGCAGCGCCCCGCGCAAGACCCGACGATTGCGTGCCGCAATCGCAAGCGGAAGACTGACCGCGAGCCCGAGCGCCAGCGCCGCGACGCTGACGCGTACATGATTGCCGAGATAGTCCGGCAAATGCGCCAACGCCTCGCCCC
>JBATYU010001183.1:0-2823 GCA_049674245.1 Bradyrhizobium sp.
GCGGCGGGCGCCGCAGCAGGGGTGGCGTCCGCGCCGCATTGGGCCTTGCGGAAGTCATTCCACTTCTGGTCGCCGAGCGTGCCGGCGGCCTTGGCGGCCTTATATTTTGCGCTGCATTCCTGCGTGGACAGGGCCTGCGCCGGCGCGCTCACAACCAGCGCGGCAAAGCCCGTCACCGCAACTGCGCACAATAATTTTGCTTGAATGGACATCCTTGGTCTCCCTCAGGGACATATTTTGGGGGTGCCATCCTAGCGCAGCGAACGCGCATGACAACGGAGCGCCACGACAGGCCCGCGAAAATATCGTGGCCCGACCTGTGGCCGGAATAGCTTCATTCATCGGCGGTTCATCATGGCAAGCCGAGGTTGCGCCTCTTTTCAATCCCTTGAGGTGCATCCATGATGACGATCGCTTCCCGCACGGCCGCAGCCATAGCCTTTGCATCCCTGCTGCTCTTGAGCTCGGCCTATGCGCAGACGACCACGGCGCCCGCCGCGGCACCTGCTGCGACCGAAAAGAAAGCCGAAAAGCCGCGCAGCGCGGCCTCGCTGGAATGCTCGAAGGAAGCCGACGCCAAGGGGCTGCATGGCAAGGAGCGCAAGAAATTCCGCGCCGATTGCAAAAAGGAAGCGGCCTCCAAGGCGAAGTGATCTTGTCACTCTCTCCCACAAGGGGAGAGGGTAAAAAAGAGGGCGCATTGCTGCATCTGCGTTAGCGCAATTGTCCCGTAGCGGCGGATTTGCGATAAGGCGCCGTGACTCAATTTTCCATGTCGACGGCGTTTGCAGCTCCCAGCCGCGCCAAAATCCTTAGCGCGCTTGAAACGCTGGCGATCGGCACCGCCGGCGGCCTGCTGTTTGTTTGGGCAGGCTTTCCAGGCGGGCTGATTTCCGGCGCCATGGTCGCGGTCGGCATCGCGGCCCTTGCCGGACGGCGGCTCGCCGTGCCGCCGATCATGACGCAAACCGTGCTGGTGCTACTCGGGATTTCGCTGGGCTCGCTGGCCTCGCGGCAGCTAATCAACCACATCAGCGCCTATCCGCTTACCATCGGCCTGTTGGCGCTGGCGACATTCTGCTCGACGTTCGGCTCCAGCCTCTACCTGCAGCGCGTCCACGCCTGGGACCGGACGTCCGCGTTCCTCGCGGCAAGTCCCGGCGCGTTGTCGCAGATCAGTATCCTTGCGGCCGAACGCGGCGCCGATGTGCCGGCGATCGTGGTGGTGCAGACCTTGCGCGTGATCATCCTGACCGCCGCATTGCCGCTGATGCTGGCGCTGACCGGGCTCGCCGCGTCAGCCCCGCCGGCCATCGTGGCAGCTACCGCCTCGCCGCGAGAGCTGGTCGAGCTGATCGCGGCCGCCGTGGCGGTGTCGCTGTTGCTGCGACTGATGAAATTTCCCGCAAGCTGGATGTTCGGCGCGATGATTGCCTCCAGCGTGCTGCATGGCATGGGACTGGTCGAAGGCGGGCTGCCGCAATGGGTGCGCGGCATAGCACTGGTCGGGATCGGCGCCTTGATCGGCGCGCGCTTCGCGCGGATGAAGACCAAGACCCTGCTCGGCCACGTCCATGCCGGGCTCGGCTCCTTCGCCATCGCCATCGCCATTTCCGCGATCTTCGTCGCGGTGATCGTGCTGACCACTCATGTAGGGATCGCCGACATCGTCGTCGCGTTCGCGCCGGGCGCGATGGACGCCATGCTGGCGCTAGCGTTGACCTTGCACATCGATCCGATCTTCGTCGGCGCGCATCATCTGTCGCGCTTCGTGTTCGTCACCATCGCGACGCCCGGCATCGTCCACCTGTTCGGACGGCCGCAGGAGGATGTGGATGACTAGGGCATGATCCTCGAAAGGATCAGGCCTTGGCTGTCCTGACGATGCCCCACGCCGCGATCGCGGCCATCAACAGCGAGATCAACACGTTGTAGCCGGCGAGCGACAGGCCGAGGAAGTGCCACTGCACCTCGTCGCAACGCACGACCTTGACGGTGTCGAGACGCTGCAAAAGATTGCCGGCGCTGCCGAAATTCCCGATCTGCCCGGTGCAATCGGTCGGTCCCTGCCAAAGCCCCCATTCGACGCCGGCATGATAGGTGCCGAGCCAGGCGTTGGCGAGCGCCGCCAGCGCCAGCAGTGCAAGGCCCGCCAGCAAGAGCGGACGCTGCGCGCCTTTTGCTGCTGCGAGCGCAACCAGCGCTGCGAACGGCACGGCGAAATAATAGGCGTAGCGCTGCTCGAGGCAGAGCGGACAAGGCAGGATTTCCAGCACCAGCTGGAAGAACCAGGCGCCCATAAGCGTCGCTGCCGCGATCGCCATGATGGCAAGCGAGGCGGCCAGCGCGGGCGTGGCGTTGCGCGCGTAGGACGGATTTGCGGTGGCGTCCAGCGTCACGGTGGTTTTCCCTGTGCTGGAAGCGTCCTATCCCGCGCCAGTTGCGCTGTCGAGGTGACAAGCAATCACAACCGCGCGGGTTGACCGGTACTTCCCGCCCGCTATATTCCGCCGGCTTCGAGAGGCCCGGCCGGTTTTTGGCCGAAGCTTTGCGAAGGCCCCTGTGGCGGAACTGGTAGACGCGCTCGACTCAAAATCGAGTTCCGCAAGGAGTGCTGGTTCGATTCCGGCCAGGGGCACCATCCTACCATCCGCCTTCATCCGCCAACGTTCACTTTCCTCAATAAAGACAGGCACAAGTCGCATTTTCGGCTTCGCCGTCGTTCGCCCTGTTTTCGTGGTATCCGACGAGTTTCATGGTATCGTTCGTGGTAGATCATTGGGGTCATGGTATCGCGACTTTTGGGTGGAATCGAACCGATGC
>JBATYU010001184.1:0-5212 GCA_049674245.1 Bradyrhizobium sp.
GCGCTGCATGGCGGCAGCGGCAACGGCCGCGGCTTTCTGTGGAGCTGGCTGCGCGATGCGCGCAGTTTTGGCGCCATCCTCGCCGCGCCCACCGCGACCGGCCCGACCTGGGCCTTGATGGGGGACGACACCGACACGCCGAACCTTGCGCGCATTCTCGATTCAATTCGATCGCGCTGGAACGTCGATCCGAAGCGGATGCTGCTGACCGGAATGAGCGACGGCGGCACCTTCTGCTACGTCACGGGATTTGAGAGCACCTCACCTTTCACGCACCTCGCCCCGGTCGCAGCCACGTTTCATCCGCTGATGGCGGAAATCGCCGACGCCGAACGATTGCGCGGATTGCCCGTTCATATCGTTCACGGCCGACTTGACTGGATGTTTCCGGTTCAGGTGGCGCGGCAAACGAAAGACGCGCTGTCGGCGGCCGGCGCGAACGTGACCTACCGCGAGCTCGACGATCTCAGCCACTGCTATCCGCGCGAGATGAACGCGCCAATTCTGAAATGGCTGAACGGGGAACGATGACGTCAAGTCGGCGGCGCCGTCGCCTGCCGTGCTGCTGAAGCGCAGGCAATCGCTGTTTCAAGGCTTCGTGATGCCCGACGAGTTTCGGTTGTCGGCCATCGCGGACGCGCTACATAATCTCATCGGAATTATCTGCGGAAACGCAGCACGTAGCGAGCAGCGGGGGCGCTGTTCAGTTGGTCCAAACCTTACGGAATTTCTCATGATGCCCCCGAACAATGCCTTCGCACCGCAAGCCCTGCCCCCGCGCTCGTCTTCGTCAACGCTGCTGTCAAACGGCGTCACACGCCTCGAAGGCATGCTGAAACTCACGACTGCGATTCTCGCACTGGCGGCCGGCGTCTATACCTTTCTCGGCGTCCGCGAATTGCTCAACGGCAGCCCGGGCATGGTGTTGTTTGCCGCGGTGATCTATTCGGTCGCCGTGTCGGTCGGCATCTATGCGTTCTGGGTGTTCCTGATGCATTTCATGCCGCATGTGACCTTTCGCGGCGGCCGTGGCCTGATGTTCGGCTGCTTGCTCTTGGGCTCGCTGATGATCGTGGCAATGTCGTCATGGCTCAACGCCTCGGCGCTCGCCGGTGCGGCTGCGATCCAGCAGCATCTCGCGATCACTGTGCAGGACTATACCCGCGACCTCGATACCGCCAACACCAACGCCATCGCCGCCCAGGGACTGTTGCCGGATATTCAATTGGCGTCCACGCGCTTCGCAAAACTCGCCGACGCCGAGCGCGCCGGATCGCTCACCGGCACCGCCGGGTCCGGCACCGTGGTGCAGCTTCTGACGCAAATGTCCGCGCAGCTCGATGGTCTCGGCCAGCAAGTCCAGGCCTCGGACAAACGTGTCTCTGCCTTGTACGAGCAGGGCAGCAAAAGTCTCGCGAAGATGCGCGAGTTGATTTCCGACCGCGGGCCGATTTCGGCGCGCAGCGATGCATTGGCAACGGAGTCGCTGACGCTGATGGGCGTGATCGCCAATCTGCAGCAGACTTCGGTGGCGCCGGCGGTCAAGCGCGCCGCAACCTCGCTCTCATCGACCTTTATTGCGCCGGCTGCCGGCGGCCGCACGGCCGATCTTGCCGATCGGCAGACCGCCGTTGTCGGCAAGGTCGAAAGCTCGATTGCCGCACAGGCGGCGTCGCTCTCGGACGCCGCGGACAAAATCCTGGCCATGCCCAAGGTCGAACCGATCCGGTTTCAGACGCTGTCGCCCGCCGAAGCGGTGCTGCGTTACGCCGGCGATTTCATCCCGAGCTGGGCCGGTGCGATCTCGATCGATCTGATGCCGGCGGTGCTGGTGCTGATCCTCTGCGTGGTGCACGCCTCCATCCGGCGTGAAGGCCTTCCGGCGTTCAACGCCTCTGAAATGACAGCGGGCGAGCTGGTCGCGGCACTAGAGATGGCGCGCGAGGTCGGTGAAGCGCAGCAGCCGACGCGGGGCGAAGGGAAGGTTGATAAAGAACCCGAGACGGCGGCCATTGCGGACGAAAACATCACCTCGCTGCCGACGACGGCGCGGCATACCAAATAGCGCATCACCGTGCAGCAATCCTCCACCATGCCGCAACGCTTTCATGCCTGGCTATTGGAGAATGCCGAAAAGATAATTTTGCGCTGGATTTTCCGCAGCGCCCTGTTGGTCGCGATCGCCGTGCTCGCGGTCGACCTCGCCGGCACGCAGGGATGGATCGTCTTTCCCGACCCCGCAGCGACACCCCCGGCCGAGATAAGAGAAGATTCACCTGCACTGAAGCTTCCCGCTATCGTGCCGTCGATCCTCGCGCCATTGTTGCCTGATGGCGACAAGCGCCTCGTGCCGCTGCCGCAGCCGGAGGGCGCAATCGCGCAGCCGATGACGTTCGAGCTGGTGGGCGGCGGCCGATTGATGGCGACCGGCACCATCACGCCTGGAATTTCGCAAGGTTTTGCGGCAGAAATCGAAAGACGCGGCGAATATATCAAGACCGTGGTGCTCAATTCGCCGGGCGGCTCGGTGAGCGATGCACTGGCGATGGGGCGACTGATTCGCGAAAGGAGATTCGCGACCGAAGTCGAGGCGGGGAAATACTGCATGTCGTCATGTCCGCTGGTGTTTGCCGGCGGCGTCGATCGGCGCGCCGGCGACAAGGCCGTGATCGGCGTGCACCAGGTGGCGGCGATGCGTTCGGCGGCCAACGGTCCTCCCCGCGACGAGATGAGCATAGCGCAAAACACCTCCGCGCGCTGCCAGCGCTATCTCGGCGAGATGGGCGTCAACCTTCAGGTCTGGGTGCACGCCATGGAGACGCCGCACGACAGGTTGTTCGTCTTCAAGCCGGATGAGCTGAAGTCGCTCAACATGGCGACGGCGGCGGTATCGCCAGCAACGGGATCCGCGACTGCGAAGGCTTTGCCGGCGCGTTCCGGCGAACGCCGCGACGATGGAACCATCATCCAGCAACCGCGTTAACCGACGTCACTGGAGGGATTTGTCATGCGCGTTTTTCTGGGGATGATTTTGGGTGCGCTGCTACTGGTCGCGGGCGTTTACGCCTACGATTCGATGCAGACCTCGAGCGTCGCCAACGGCCAGGTCGCACAGACCAGCCGCACCATCGTGAACTGGGACGTCGCGGCAAGCGACTGGCACGCGCTGAAGGCTCGCGCCCGCGAAGACTGGATCAGGATCTCATCGAGGTAACTGGCGTTTTATCGCCATCACGAAATCAGGCACCTTCGTCACAAACGAGGGCGCCTCTGTTTGAGGCTAATTGCTCATCTTCGCCTTGCGCGCGTCCGCGATGACCTGCTCGAATTGCGCAATGGTCAATGCGCCCGGCACGCGGAATTTTCCGACGATAAAGGACGGCGTGCCACGGAAACCGAACGCGGTCGCCTGATCGTTGTTGCGCGCGAGGATGGCATCGATGGCGCTTGCGTTGGCGGCAAGATCGCGTTTGGCGCGATCGAGATCGATGCCGGCGCCGGTGAGCAGTTCGTTGATGCGCGGCTCGGTCAGTTTCGAGTTGACGCCGATCAGCGCGTCATGCGCCTGGCTGTATTTGTCCTGGAATTTGCACGCCAGCGCCATCCGCGCCGCGACGACCGAGACCGGGCCGAGGATCGGCCAATCCTTCAAGACCAGACGGACTTTGCCGTCGTCCTGCACCACCTGCCGCAGCTCGGGCTCGAGCTTGCGGCAATAGGGGCATTGATAGTCGAACCATTCGACGATGCTGATGTCACCGCTGGCATTTCCGGTGACGGGAATATCAGGGTCGCGCAGCACCTGGGCTTCCGTCAGCACCTTTTCGTCGTCGCCTTCCGCGACGGCCGAACGAGGCATGGCGGTGGCAGCGGCGATGACCGCACCCGCGCCGAACACGCCGAGCGCGCTACGCCGGTTCAATCCGGCCGATTTGATCGGTTTATTCATCTGTCGTTCTCGTTACGGCCCTTTTGCCCGCTCTACGCTCAAGATAGGGATAAGTTGCGCGCCAGCATATAGAGCGCCACGAGAATAATGACGGTGGCGAATACGATGTTCAGCGCGCCGCGCCGCTCCGATAGGTGCCGCGCCGAGCGCGTGCCGGCCAAACCCCCGGCGATGCCACCGGCAATGAACAGCGCGGCCAACCCCCACGAAACCAGACCTGAATAGGCATAGCTCGCGGCAGTCGTCAGGCCGAACGCGGTCACCGCAACCAGCGAGGACGAGACGGCGTTCATGATCGACATTCCCGTCGCCAGCATCAGCGCCGGCACGATCAGGAAGCCGCCGCCGATACCGAAGAAGCCGGACATCGTCCCGGTGGCAAGCCCAAGCCCGATGATGGCCGGCAGGTTGGTCAAGCTCATCCTGACGTCAGGCAAACCGACCCGCGCTCGCGTCTTCAGCATCAGCATCGCGATCACGAGCATCACCAGCGCGAACAATGCCAGCAGCCTCTGACCGTCGAGCATTTTGCCGAGGATCGAGCCGCAAAAGGCGCCGATGATCCCCGCCGCGGCGAACGTCAGCGCGCACGACCACACCACGGTGCCGCCCCGCGCATGGTTGGACAAATTGACCGCGGCGTTCGCGGCGACCGCGATCGCGCTGGTCCCGATCGCGACATGAGGTTCACCCACGCCGACCACATAGACCATCAGCGGCACCGCGAGGATCGAACCGCCGCCGCCGACGAGGCCGAGCGAAAATCCGACCAACGCTCCCGATGCCAGTCCCAACAGGCTTTGCGTCGTGGAGACCATCAAAACGGAAGACTCCACTGCAGGTTGAAACCGGCTTTTTTTGACGCGTTTTCTTCACGCGAACCGGCGCCGCGGAGCGCGCAAGCGCACGCAACTGGTCGCAAAGTCAGCCGGAAAACTGCTTGACGATGGCTAGCTGGCCGGATGTTCGACATCCGGCCAGCCCGATCTGGCAGGAGCGACTTTAGCCCTTCAGCTTCTTGTTGCATTCGCTGTAATAGCCGCCGCCCTTCTCGATCCACTTCATGCCGCCATTGCCGCCCGTGGCCTTGTTGGCATTGTACTGATCGACGCACGTGTGCATGCGCCCCTTGCCGGCGCTTTCCTTGGCGTATTTCGGATCCACCGCCGACGGGAATACGGCGGGCCCGGAAGGTGCTGCCGGCGCCGCGGCGGGTGCTGCTTCTTTCTTCGCCTCTTTCGGCGCGGCGGGTGCGGCAGGGGC
>JBATYU010001185.1:0-1616 GCA_049674245.1 Bradyrhizobium sp.
GCGCGGGTCGGCGCCGCGCCATAGCCCGGCGGCGCCCGGCGCAGGATGGCGCCGATGTCGCCGTTCGGATGCACGATGTCGAACGTCCATGTCTCCTGGCTGGCGCCGCCGGAAAGTTTCGCGGCGCCAGTGATGCCGGTGGCGCCCGGGCACCACGCGGCAGCACACCGGAAGAGCTCGGCCTCGATCATCTGCCGTTGAATTTTGCCGGACGTTTCTCGAGGAACGCGGTGACGCCCTCCTTGAAATCTTCCGCGCTTCCTGCGATCCGCTGCGACACGAATTCGAGGTTGAGCTGATCCTCGAACGAATTGTCCGGACTTTCCCAATACAGCTTCCGGATCAGCGACAGCGCAATGGTCGGCCCGTTGGCAAGCTCATGCGCGAGCTTCATGGTCTCGTCGCTGAGCGCCGCATCGTCATGAACGCGATTGACGAGTCCCCATTCCAGCGCCTTCTCGGCCGGCAGCCGCTCGCCCATCAGCGACAGTTCGATCGAGCGCGCCCGTCCGATCAGCCGCGGCAGCAGCCAGGTCGATCCGCAGTCCGGCACCAGACCGATGCGGCGGAAGGCTTGCAGGAAATACGCCGATCTCGCGCATAAAATCATGTCGCCCATCAGGGCAAAGCTCATGCCGGCGCCGGCGGCCGGTCCGTTGACCGAGGTGACGAGCGGGCAATGCAGGTTGCGCAGCCGCCGCAGGAACGGATGGAACCCGGTCTCGAGCGCGGCGCCCGCATTGCTCCTGCCCGGTTTCTGCTGGTTACGACCTTGCAGGTTGGCGCCGGTGCAGAACGCGCGCCCTGCCCCGGTCAGAACGACGCAACGGATTTCGGCTTTTTTCTCGTCGATCGTATCGAGCGCCTCGGCGAGCCCGCCGAGCATGTCCATGGAGACCGCGTTCATGACCTCCTGGTGGTCGAGTTTCAAGACCGCGACCGGTCCGTCGAAATCGAGCGTGACGTGCTTGAATTGCATTGTTTCCTCGTGAGGTTGCGACCCGCGTTGCTATCGCGGCGCGCCAGTTTGATCTTCTGGAAGCCATATTTGATTTTCCGGGCGGGCTTGTCCATGCTTGGAAACAAACATCTGACGCGCGTCATACAAAAAACGGAAAACGCCCCAAAGGAAACACCCATGAACATTTTTGACCTCACGGGCCGCGTGGCCGTCATCACCGGCGGCAATGGCGGCATCGGGCTTGGCATCGCGCAGGCGCTCGCGGCGAGCGGATGCAACGTCTCGATCTGGGGCCGCAACGCGGAAAAAAACCAAAGCGCCGCCGCGACCGTGGCCGCCGGGCCCGGCAAGGTCGATACCCGGATCTGCGACGTCACCGATCCCGTCTCGGTGAAGGAAGCGATGAAGGCCACGCTGGACACGTTCGGCCGGGTCGACGGCTGCTTCGCCAATGCCGGCATCGGCGGCGGCGGACGCCGCGCCTTTATCGACCGCACCGAGGAAGAATGGCGGAAAATGTTTGCGACCAATCTCGACGGCGTGTTCCATGCCTTTCAGGCGGCCGCACGCCACATGACCGAGCGCGCCGCCGCCGGCGATCCGTTTGGCCGGCTGGTCGCGACCTCGAGCCTCGCCTCGCTGTTCGGCACCGCCC
>JBATYU010001186.1:0-1914 GCA_049674245.1 Bradyrhizobium sp.
CCGCGGGTCCGTCGGCCGTTCCGTTGCGCAGGCTTCTGACCGCGCGGCCGCCGATTGCGGCCTGAACACTCGCGGCGACGAGCGCGCAGAACGCGCCGGCGGCGAGGATCTTCTCTCCCGTGCCAAATGCGCCGGAGTGGACCAGGTGGCCCAGATAGCCTCCGGTCAGCATGGCGATCACCGCGGCACCCAGTTGCGGACCAAACAGCAATTCGCCGCTGGCTCCCCCGGTTCGCGCCAACGTAAAGCTCGATCCGGCCCAGAACACCGAGGACAGGACGTGAAGGGACAAGGCGATGACGAGTGCAATCTGCATGAAGTCGCTCCGGAATGCTTGTTGTAATTAGATATACATGATGTATACTCAATTTGTCAGAAGGATGGCAAGCAGATGCGACGACGAACCTATGTAAGTTCCGTTCGCAACGCAGCCGCGGTGGAGAAACGGAATCGCGTGATTGATGCGGCGGCCAAACGCTTGCGCGAAGATGCGAGTATCGCGAGCTTCTCGCTGGACAATGTGGCGAAGGCGGCGGGCGTAACGCGGCTCACCGTCTACAATCAGTTCGGATCGCGGCGCGCATTGCTGGAGGCCGTGTTCGACCAAATCGCGCGACAAGGCGGCCTTGCTCGCATCGCGGACGCGATGGCAATGCCGGACCCGCGCGCGGCGCTGGACGCCCTGGTCGAGGTCTTCTGCGCCTTCTGGAGCAGGGACCCTGCGGTCGGCCGGCTGCATGACGCGATGGCGACCGACCCCGAATTCGCTCAAGCCGTGATCGAGCGCAATGAGAGGCGACGAAAGGCGCTCACGGTTCTCATCGATCGAATGGCCGCAAAGGCCGCGTCGCGCCGGTTGCGGCAGGATGCCGTCGACATAATCTTTGCGCTCACGAGCTACGCGGCGTTCGCGATGCTGATACCAGGCCGCTCTACGAGCGAGGTGCGCGATCTCGTGCGCACAGCCTGTCGCAGCGCGCTTGAACCGCTTGCCGGGCGCTCTAACGGGTCCTGAATTTGCTACAGGCCTCGGCGCCCGCGAGGATGACATGCTCCGCGCATCCGTTGCGGCGATGCCGGTCGCGGGCCTTGTCAATCTCTACCCGCAATTTTACTGGAACAGCGTGGCGCCGCATGTCCAGACCGTGATCCGCTATCTCAACGTCACCTCTACGCCGCGCGGATCTTGGCGAGGAATCCCTCGACGGCGTTGCGCAGCATGCCTGACTGATTGTCGAGTTCGCGCGCATTGGCAAGCACGTCGGAGGCGGCCGAGCCCGTCGCCGCCGCGGCCGTGGTGACGCCGCCGATATGGGCGCTGATCTCGCTCGATCCGGTCGCGACTTGTTGGATGTTGCGCGCAATCTCGCGCGTCGCATCGCCCTGCTGCTCGATCGCGGCCGAGATGCCCAGCGTGATCTCGCTCATCTGGGCAATAGTCTCGGTGATGCCGTTGATGGCGCTGACGGCATCTGAGGTGGAGGCCTGCATCGCCGCGACCTGGGCGGAGATTTCCTCGGTCGCCTTGGCGGTCTGGTTGGCGAGTGCCTTCACCTCGGAGGCAACGACCGCGAAGCCGCGCCCGGATTCGCCGGCACGCGCCGCTTCGATCGTCGCATTCAGCGCCAACAGATTGGTCTGCGCGGCGATCGAGTGGATCAGTTTTACTACTTCGCCGATCTTCTCGGCGCCGGTGGACAAGACCTGAACGGTAGCGTTGGTGCGCTCGGCGTCGCCCACCGCCTTGTTGGCGATCTCGCTCGATCGCGTCACCTGCCGCGATATCTCGGTGACCGAGGTCGACAGCTCTTCCGCCGCTGCCGCGACGGTCCCGACATTGCTCGACGCGCTGTCGGAGGCGGCGCCGACGGTTGCGGCGCGCGCGCTGGCATCGCTCGCGGTCGCCGTCATCGA
>JBATYU010001187.1:0-2920 GCA_049674245.1 Bradyrhizobium sp.
AACCCGCCCCGCGCCATGACGGCCGGCGATGTCGTGGTGCAGCGTGCGGCCCTCGCGGAGCGCAACCCGCGTCAGATTGCGCTTGGCCGATTCGGTGGCTTTGCGGATCGCCTCGGGGACTTCGCGCGCCTTGCCGTGGCCGAAACCGACCCTGCCCTTCTGGTCGCCGATCACGACGAGGGCCGCAAAGCCGAAGCGCTTGCCGCCCTTGACGACCTTCGCCACGCGGTTGATGTGGACGAGCTTGTCGACGAACTCGCTGTCGCGCTCCTCGCGATCCCTGCCCCGATCGCGTCCGCCGCGTTCGCGTTCACCTGCCATGGTGTTTTCCAATCTTTCGGAGGCCTTTGCCTCGGTCCTCGTATCGTTTCAAATCCAGTTAGAAGCTCAATCCACTCTCGCGCGCCGCATCCGCGAGTGCCTTGACGCGGCCGTGATAGAGATAGCTGCCGCGGTCGAACACGACTTCCTTGACGCCATTCTTCACGGCGCGCTCCGCCAGGAGCTTGCCGACGGCTTTCGCCGCATCGATGTTGGCGCCGGTATTGCCGGCTTCGCGCATCGACTTCTCCAGCGACGAGGCAGAGGCCAGCGTTTCACCCTTCAGGTCGTCGATGACCTGCGCATAGATGTGCTTCGACGAACGGAACACCGACAGGCGCGGGCGGCCGCCCGCGGAACGGCGCAACGACAGCCTCACGCGTTGCTTGCGCCGGGCATTCGTAACCTTGGCTCTCGACATAACCGGCTCCGTTACTTCTTCTTGCCTTCCTTGCGGAAGATGAATTCGTCGGCGTATTTCACGCCCTTGCCCTTGTAGGGCTCCGGCGGACGATAGCTGCGGATCTCGGCCGCGACCTGGCCGACGCGCTGGGAATCGTTGCCGGTGATGGTGATCTCGGTCGGCTTCGGCACCGTGATGGTGATTCCTTCCGGGATCGGAAAGACCACGTCGTGGCTGTAGCCGAGCGCAAGCTGCAGGTTCTTGCCTTGCATCGCGGCGCGGTAGCCGACGCCGGTGATCTCGAGCTTCTTTTCAAAGCCCTTGGTGACGCCCGCGACCAGGTTTGCGACCTGCGCGCGCGCCGTGCCGTACATGGCCTGCGCGCGGTTGGTCTTGACCCGCGGCGCCACCTTGATCACGCCGCTCTCGAACTTCACTTCGACGTCGTCATGGACGACGAACTGAAGCTGGCCCTTCGGGCCCTTCATCTTCACGGTCTGGCCTTCCACCGTCGCGGTAACACCGGAGGGGATCGTCACAGGCCGCTTGCCGATACGTGACATGACTGATGCCTTCCTCAAAACACCGTAAAGAGAATCTCGCCGCCCACATTCGCGTCGCGCGCGTCGTGGTCGGCCATGATTCCCTTTGGCGTCGACAACACCAAAATGCCGAGACCGTTGTTCACCCGCGGCAGGTTCTTCACCGAGGCGTACACCCGCCGTCCCGGCTTCGATACCCGCTCGATCTCGCGGATCACGGGCTCGCCGTCGAAATATTTCAGCTCAATCTCGAGCTCGCTGCGCCCCGAGGCATGCTCGACGCTGGCATAGCCGCGGATATAGCCTTCGGTCTTGAGCACTTCGAGCACGCTGGCGCGCATCCTCGAGCCCGGGGTCGAGACCTTGGGCTTGGCACGCATCTGCGCGTTGCGGATGCGGGTGATCAAATCGCTGATCGGATCGTGTGTTGACATGTCCGACCCTCCTTACCAGCTCGACTTCACGAGCCCGGGAACCAGGCCCTTGGAGCCGAGTTCACGCAGCGCGATGCGGGAAAGCTTGTTCTTGCGGTAGATCGAGCGCGGCCGGCCGGTCAATTCGCAGCGGTTGCGGATCCGCGTCGCCGACGAGTTGCGCGGCATCTCGGCGAGCTTCAGCGTCGCCGCGAAGCGCTCTTCCATCGGCTTGGTCTTGTCGGCGATGACGGTCTTCAGCTTCGCCCGCTTGGACGCGGCGTTCTTCGTCATCCGCTTGCGCCGGTTGTTCTTCTCGATCGAACTCTTCTTTGCCATGCTTGGCTCCTTACGCTTCCGCGTCTGAGAGGCTTGTCAGCGTCTCACTGCCGGAACGGGAAATTGAATGCGGTCAACAAGGCGCGCGCCTCGTCGTCGGTGCGCGCCGTGGTGCACACGGTGATGTCCATGCCCCACGTTTCCCCGGCCTTGTCGAAGTCGATTTCGGGGAAAATGATGTGCTCCTTGATGCCGAGCGAATAGTTGCCGCGGCCGTCAAAACTCTTCGGGTTCAGCCCGCGGAAGTCGCGCACGCGCGGCAGAGCCACCGTCACCAGCCGATCGATGAACTCGTACATCTTGGCCTTGCGCAGCGTGACCTTGCAGCCGATCGGCTGGTTCTCGCGCAGCTTGTAGGTCGCGATCGCGATCCGCGAATAGGTCACGATCGCCTTCTGGCCGGCGATCAGCGACAGGTCGGCCGCCGCCGTTTCCGCCTTCTTGCGGTCGTTGACGGCTTCTCCAATACCCATGTTGAGCACGACCTTGTCCAGCCGCGGCACCTGCATGACGTTGGCATAGCCGAACTTCTCGGTCAGGTGGCCGCGGATATTCTTGTCATATTCCGCGCGCAGGCGCGGCACATAAGCGGTCTCAGCCATCGATCTCTGCTCCCGAGCTCTTGGCGACGCGTACCTTCTTGCCGTCCGCCTGAATCTTGAATCCGATGCGGGTCGGCTTTCCGTCCTTGCCGACATAGGCGATGTTGGACAGGTGGATCGGCTGTTCCTTGGAGATGATGCCGCCCTCCTGCGCCTGGGTCTGCTTCTGGTGGCGCTTCACCATGTTGATGCCGCGCACCAGCGCCTTGCTCTCGGCCGGGCGCACCTCGAACACCTCGCCGGTGCGGCCCTTGTCGCGGCCGCTCAACACCATGACCTTGTCGCCTTTCCGGATCTTGG
>JBATYU010001188.1:0-3622 GCA_049674245.1 Bradyrhizobium sp.
CCGTGGGGCTAGCGTCAGCGCGGCCTCGGCACACCAGCGGCACATGAGGATTGGTAGGCCTCGCTAAATCAATAGGTTAGCTGGTGCCAAAGTCACCCTCATAACCTGAAGGTCATAGGTTCAAATCCTATCCCCGCAACCAAGTCGATGAAAAACCCCAGCAATCTCAAAGGATTGCTGGGGTTTTGTTTTGGCGATGGAATCAACCGCAGCAACGTCATTAACTTGGCTTGTAGGTTCAAATCACCCCGCAACCACACACATCTTCAGCAGGGCGAAAATCTCAAGACAGCAGGAAGCTTTCGTGGCATCGCGATGTTCCATCCGCGAAATCTTCTCCTGGCGTCTTCTTTGAATCAAAGACCGGCAGCGAGCTTACGTGAGCAGCTCGTCGAGTGCAGCGTGTTCCGCCTCCATTTCGGCCCGCTCTACCGTGTTGATGACGACGGTGGTCGCACTAGAGGTGCGACATGTCCGTCGACCGGCAGCCCTTTTCTAGTCGCACTGTTCAGCCGACATCAGTACGAACGCGCCGACCATGGTGGTGATCTCGATCTGCTTCCCCCGGCCGAGCGCCGGCCGTTCCTGGAGCTCCCGGTTCACAAGAGCGATCGGACTTGGAGGAGCTGAAAGCGTCCACATCCCGCTGGCGCCGCTGGTCGGCTTGGGAATTCCATCAAGAGTGCATACGCTAGCGAAGAGCAGCCTTCGACTGTCCTCCTCATCATGAAGGATCTCGTAGTTTGTTGCTATGGTATTTTTGCGACGAAAAACTCGCATGCGGCCTGAACGAAGTCTCGCGCGGCTTGCCGCGCGAGTATCCAATCTTCCCTCCATTGCGCTGACACCAGCGCATCTGACAGGCTAGACAGGGTCCTTAACAAAAACTCCCGCATGGGGGCATGTTGTGCGGCGTTGTCCTGATGCCTCGTGCTCCACTGCACGCGGACGTCGATCAGCGGCAACGGGACTGTCGCCCCTGGTTTGGAGCCGGAAGGTAATGCCCAGGGCGAATTTTCGCGCGCATAGCCGTCGCCAGCAAATAGGCGTTACGGAAGACGCTGCGGGAGCGAGTCGAGCGGGACTCGCGCGGTCCACATGTCCGCAGTCGCAAAACCCGTCTGTGAACCGCACATAGACCGGTGCCAAAAAAATCCTTTGCGTGGGAAATGTGTAAGTGCGCAGCAAGGGATGAGCCGCGCCGCACGACAGCGATGAAGAAGCACAACCGTTCCAGCGACGATCGTCCCATTCAATATCGTGGCAAGTATTCGCGGCACAGTTGCGGTCAAGCGCTGACCAATTTCGCGTCAAATCGCCATACGGGTGCCACATGTCTGAAGCCGTCAAGAAGAACAATCGAAGCGCTGTCGCCAGCGCCGTCGCCCCTCGTCTGTTTGTCCTTGAGCTGAACGCCGGCCGCATTCACTCCATGAATACGGACGGTTCCGACCGCAAGACCATCGTGTCGGATTGCCACTTGCCCGACGGCATCGTCGTCGATGCTGAGGCTGGCCATATCTACTGGACCAACATGGGCATCCCAAGCCTGAATGATGGGTCCATCGAGCGCGCCGACATCGACGGCAAGAACCGCAAGACGATCGTCGCACAGGGGGACACCCACACTCCGAAGCAGATCATTCTCGATAAGAAAGGCGGCAAGCTCTATTGGTGCGATCGCGAGGGCATGCGCGTCATGCGCTGCAATCTCGACGGCTCGAAGCTGGAGACGCTCATCGAAGCCGGCCGCGGCGAAGCCGATAGCCCGGATCAGACGCGATGGTGCGTCGGGTTGACGATCGACCCGAAATTCGGACGCATCTACTGGAGCCAAAAAGGCCCTGACAATGCCGGGCTTGGTCGCATCTTCCGTGCCAATGTCGAAATTCCCGCCGGCCAAACCGCAGCGAACAGGTCCGACATCGAGATCTTCTACGACGGCCTGCCGGAGCCGATCGATCTCGAGCTCGACCACAAGAACCGCGTTCTCTACTGGACCGACCGCGGCGACCCTCCGCGCGGCAACACCGTGAACCGGGCCTCGATCGACAACAAGCCTGCCGAGCCGGAGATCGTCGTGACCCATCTCATGGAGGGGATCGGTATCGCGCTCGACGTTCAAAACGATCGCATGTTCGTGACCGATTTCGCCGGCTCGGTTTACTCCGCTCGGCTCGATGGATCCGGCGAACGAAATTTCCTCTACGCACAAGGCAATCTCACCGGCATCGCCTACGCCGAAGTCTGACAAACGCATTGGAGAAATGACATGACGAATACCAAGCCCATTCGCCGTATCGCCATCATCGGCACCGGCGTGATCGGCGCGAGCTGGACCGCGATATATCTCGCCAAGGGACTTCAGGTCGTCGCGACCGACGTCGCGCCGAACGCCGAAGCCGCGCTGAAGAAGTTCGTGGACGCCGCCTGGCCGGCGCTCAAGCGATTGGGCCTCTCGCCCGGAGCGTCGCAGTCGAACCTGAAGTTCACGGCCGCGCTCGCGCAAGCGGTCGACGGAGTCGATCTCGTCCAGGAGAACGGGCCCGAGCGGATCGATTTCAAGCAGAAGCTCTATGGGCAGCTCGACGAGCAGCTGCCGCCCGACGTGATCATCGCATCGAGCTCGTCGGGGCTCACCATGAGCGAAATCCAGAAGGGCGCCGCGTCCCATCCGGAGCGCTGCGTCATCGCCCATCCGTTCAATCCGCCTCACTTGATCCCGCTGACGGAGATCGTCGGCGGGGCAAAGACCTCGGAAGCGACGATCCGGCGCGCAGCGGAATTTTACACGTCGATCGGGCAGCGCACGGTGCGCGTCAACAAGGAGATGCCCGGCCACGTCGCCAACCGCTTGCAGGCCGCATTGGCGCGCGAGGTTTACTACCTTGTCGCCGAGGGTGTGGTGAGCGCCGCCGACGTCGACACCGCCCTGTGCTGGGGCCCGGGCCTGCGCTGGGGTGTCATGGGCAACATGATGCTGAACCATCTCGGCGGCGGTCCGGGCGGCATCGAGCACTTCTTCAAGCAGTTCGCCGGCCCGATGACGGCCTGGTGGAAGACCCTCGGCTCGCCGGTGCTAACTCCGGAGGTGCAAAAGAAGCTCATCGACAGCGTCCATGCCGAGGCCGGATCGCGCACCGTCGAGGACCTGGAAGCGGAGCGCGACGAAGTCCTGCTCGGCCTGATCGAGCTGCGCAACAAGGTTGCTAAGTCGAGCCAAACGAAATCGAAGCAGTCGGTCGCCTGAGACCAGCGCCACCCGGCGAGATCAATCATACGTCCTTCAACTTTTTCCGGCCTTCGGGCCGCAGCCACAGGAGTTTCAAATGCCCGTCGCCACCGCAGCAAGCAAGACCGCCGCACCGAAGCCGGTGCCCGTACCCAACGGCGACTTCTATCAGCTGATCGAGCTTCTCACGCCCGAGGAGAAAGCGGTCGTCAAAAAGGTACGGACCTACATGGAGACCAAGGTCCAGCCGATCATCAACAAGTATTGGTCCGATGATGCGTTTCCGTTCGAACTGCTGCCGTCGTTCAAGGAGCTCGGCATCGGCGGGCTCGGCTTTGAGGGTTATGGCTGCGCGGGCGGTAGCCAGAAGCTGTTCGGTTTCGTCGCGAT
>JBATYU010001189.1:0-3885 GCA_049674245.1 Bradyrhizobium sp.
ACCAGGTGGCGAGCGAGATTCTGGCGCTGCAGACCAGCCTGCAGGCGTCGTATCAGACCACCGCACTGCTTTCGCAATTGAGCCTGACCAAGTTCCTTCCATTGGCCTGATAGGCACCGGTAAAGGCCGTTAGGTTTTCATTAACCACGTCTATTTACTGTTTGGACAGAAGTGAGGCGCAATTCGCCGCTTCGGAGCGAATAATGAACGACAAAATTCATCTTGTGGTGGCCACGCCCTGCTTCGGCGGGCAGGTCTCCAGCATCTATGCCGGCTCGATCTTCCGGTTGCAGCGGGCGCTCCATGCCAAGTCCAACGTCGATCTCAAGGTGCAGCTGCGCGATGGCGATGCACTGATCACGCGCGCGCGGGCGAACCTGGTGACGCTGTTCCTCGACGATCCCGCCGCCACGCACCTGTTGTTCGTGGACGCGGATATCGGCTTTGCGCCCGAGCAGGTGTTTCGGCTGATCGAATCCGGCGCCGATGTCGTCGCCGGCGTCTATCCGATCAAGCGGATCAATTGGGAGAAGGCGAGGAGGGCGCTGGAATCGAAGCGGCCGGACGTGTCGGGGGCATCGCTCGATTATGTGCTCGAGATCGACGACCCCGATCACGTGACAGTGGTCAGGGGATTCACCCGGGTGCGCTATGCCGGAACCGGCTTTCTGATGATCAGGCGTCATGTGCTGGAACGGATGTGCGCGCACCCGAACTACGCATCGCTGCAATTCTTCCGCGAGCATTCGCACGACGCCCTCACCGGAAGTCCGAACCGGTTCGCACTGTTCGACTGCATGATCGATGCGAAGAGCGGAACCTACCTCAGCGAGGATTTCGCGTTCTGCAAACGCTGGACCGATATCGGCGGCGAAATCTGGGCCGATCTCGAAAGCAATCTCGACCACGTCGGACCATCTGTCTTTCACGGCGATGTCGCCTCGCAGTTCGCGGCGGCCCCAACCGCGGCGGCTGCCGCGTGAGATCCTGCGAATGATGTCCGCCGCTCCCCGGTTACAGGCTGCCGAAGCTCCCGGTTTCCGCCCGTCCGATAGCGGGCCAGCGCGCGGACTGCGCGACCTGTTCGCGCCGCTCAACGATCTGCTCTCCTGCGGAGGCGATCCACGGCTGACGGTCGATCCGGATCGCGGCTTCAATGAATACGGCTGCCGACCCATGCCTTCGCCGCAGACATGGAGTTTTGCTTCAAGCACGGCATCGTCGATCTCGGAGCGAGCTTACGACCGTGCCGGTCTTGCGCGCGAGGAAATGATGCGATCGGCGATCACAACCGGGCTGGAGGCGGCGTTCGATGCGCGCACCGAAGAAATGCGCGAGGAACTCAAGGCTCATCTGCAGCTTTCCGCGGCGGATGTGGATGTGGTTTTCTCTCCGTCGGGCACCGACTCGCAGCTTCATGCCTTGTTTCTCGCACGGTCGTTGCTCGGTCCTGCACTCACGACGATTATTGTCGGATCGGATCAGACCGGCAGCGGAACGGCCTACACGGCACGTGGGCGCCATTTCAGTACACTGACGGCGTGTGGGCGCCCGGTCCGCAAGGACGCGCCGATCGATGGCCTGTCCGGCGACAGCGTCGAGGTGCCGTTGTTCGGCCGGGCGCGGGACATCAGGGCGCGGGTGGACGACGATGCGGCCGTTCTTGACGCGATTGATGCGGCGGTCGCGAGCGGCGCCAGCGTTCTCCTTCAAATCATGGATTCGTCGAAACTTGGCTGGCGTTCGCCGAGCGAGGCGTGCCTCGACGAGATCGCGAATAGGTGGCCCGACCAGGTCTTGATCGTCGTCGACGCGTGCCAGATGCGTATCAGTCGCCGCCGGATGAGAACCTATCTCGATCGCGGATATATGGTGCTGATCACGGGCTCGAAATATTTCGGCGGACCCGCCTTCAGCGGCGCGCTGCTGGTTCCGACGGGGCTTTCGCGATCGCTCGACCGAGGCGAAGGGGTCGCGCCCGGACTTCTCGACTACGCGAGCCGCAGCGATTGGCCGAAACGCTGGGCCGCGCTGCGGTCTCGTTTCGAGAGCCGGCCGAACCTCGGTCAATGGCTGCGCTGGGAAGCCGCGCTCGAGGAAATCAGGACCTACTACCGGGTGCCGGATGCGTTCCGTGCGCTGGCGCTGAGGCAGCTGCAGGCCGGGATCGAGAGCCTTATCATGCTATCACCGTCGCTTCGCCTGGTCGGTCCTGGGACGAAAGCCGGCGGGATCGAAGACGAGGAATTCGCTCACGCAACGATCTTTCCGTTCACGCTTCATCGTCATCGAGGCCCGCTTTCGACCGACCATTGCCGGGTCGTTTATCGTGCGCTGGCGCAGGATTTGCGTGAGGTGATCGGCGGCAGCGAGGCTGATGGGGCTATCGCAGCGCGTCGTTGCCTGATCGGCCAGCCGGTTCGACTGGAGATGCGGGACGAGGAGCCGACCGCGGCACTACGGCTGTGCGTTGGCGCGCGCCTCGTCACCGAGACGTGGTCGCCTGACGCAAGGGCCGCGCAACAGAATCTGCAGCGCGAGCTCGATTGCATCGCAAGCGTCGTCGCCAAAATAGAGCTGCTGCTCGAGCATGCAGGCAGGATGGAATTGGTGGAGCTGCCATATGCAAACTGAGCCTCTCGAACTGGCCGACACCACCCGCATCGGTTGCGCAGACCGCATCGGCATGGCCCGGCTTGCGAAGATGGCGTTCGACGGCGGGGATCTTCGCCCGCTGTGCGGGGAGCTGACTGCCAAGCTGCTCGACGGCCGTGCGGCGGCCGGCGAGGGGCTGGACCTGTCGCTGATCGCGCAGCTTTTGGGCGACAAGCAGACCGGGCTCGCCATTCAGCAGAACATACTCGCATCCCATCAGCTATTCCGATCGCCGTGCGCCGCAAGCAATCCGCGCTTGCGCGTTCTTGCGCTGGCGGCGGCGACCGACATGGGCAGCAATACCCCGATCGAATTCCTGCTCGAGGAGTCCAGCGTCGAGTTGATGGTATTATACGTCGTTCCCGAAGCCGGACTGCCGATGCCGCTGCCCGATCACGACGTCGCCATCGTGATCGCGTCCGATTCGGTAGATTGCCGGGACGCGTTACGCATGATCGATCAGGCGGCGCCGCGCTGGCCGCGGCCGCTGCTCAATCCGCCGAAACTGGTCTGCAACCTGGATCGCGACAAGCTGTATCATCTGCTGAAGGATATCGACGGCCTCGAGATTCCCGCGACGATCTCGCTCACCCGCGCGCAGCTTTTGCAGCCTGAACAGTCGCCCGGGGTGGTGGCCGGCATCGCTGCTTTTCCCATCATCGTCAGGCCGCGCGGCTCCCATGCCGGCGTCGGTCTCGCCAAGATCGACGACCGTGAAGCGATGGCATGCTATCTCGATCAACGCCAGGAAGAGGAATTCTTCATCGCGCGATTCGTCGACTATTCCGGCGATGACGGATTGTTCCGCAAATACCGCGTGGTTTTCGTCGAGGGCGAGCCCTACGCCTGTCACATGGCGATCGCGGACCGCTGGGACATCTGGTACCTCAACGCGAAGATGTCCGAGAGTGCGGACAAGCGTCTTGAGGAAGAGACCTTCATACGCACCTTCGATGTCGGCTTCGCGCATCGTCACCATGCGGCGCTGGCCGGCGTGGCCGGTCGCATCGGCCTTGATTACTTCACGGTGGACTGCGCGGAAACCAAGAGCGGATCGCTGTTGATCTTCGAGGCCGACAATACCGCCGTGGTTCACAATATGGATTCACCCGAGATCTTTCCTTACAAGCCGCCGCAGATGCGCAAGATATTCGATGCGTTCGTGGCGATGCTGGAGCGCCGCGTCCGACGCGGCCAGGAGCAGGCGGCGTGAGCGGGTTGCTGCATGAA
>JBATYU010001190.1:0-2603 GCA_049674245.1 Bradyrhizobium sp.
GGGAAGGTCCGTGGTTGATTTTGGATGAAACGATATGGTCCCCCACGTCGGCGCGCGCAAAATGCATCAGCGGCTCTGAGAATTTTCGTCCGTCACCCCAAAAAGACTTTTGCAACAATATCTGCCAGCTGCAGACTCATGCAACGCAGCAAACACCGTGCACGGGTTGCAAGTGTGCACCAGGTCCGCAGCTATCTTGAGCAGATCCTTGTTCTGGGCGCACACACGATCAGCCAACAGCTGAAACATCGAACTAGGACGGGAAGTCTCACGCCCGGAGGTACCTCCATGCGTCGCGCGCGGCGCTGCTGTAGACTAGATTATGCGTAAGCCTTGACTACCTCATCATGCGCCCATTTCACCGCGTTCTCGGTCGGCATGCCTTGGATCGCCTTCGCATACATGTCCGTGATGATATATTTGGTCAGCACTTCGGCGGCCTTGCGATTGGGCGGCCCCGCATATCCTGGCAACCGGCCGAATGGCGGAATATCGCGGAACGGCAGCAGGACCGGATCGACTTCCCATACCTTGTCTTTCTCCCAATCCCTGGTAGCGCCGTTGGAGTACCCCTGCTGCGAGGTGAACCATTCCGCAAAAACCGGTTTGGAGTGCATCCAGCGCAGGAAATCCTTGGCCGCTTTTTGGTTCTTGGAGTAACCCATCAGCAGGTCGGTGAAGGGACCTGGAAGGTTAAACTGGCCGCCGGGACCCTTCGGGATGCGCGCGTGCAGGATGTCCTTCCACATCGGCGTGCCCTTCTCGGTCTGATACACTTCGGGCTTGCGCCTGGCTTCAATATAGATCGAGGCGCCGTTGTTGGTGGCGCTGATGGTACCCGACAGGAAAGCGCGGTTGTTGTTGGTGTCGTCCCAGGCTAGTCCACCCTCGTCGCAGGTGTCTTTCCAAAAACCAACCGCGAACTTGACCGATTCGATGGTTTCCCGGCTGTTCAAGACCACCGTCTTGCCGTCGGCCTCGACCTCCTTCCCGCCCCAAGACCACAAATACGGATACCACCAGCCCGGCGCATCGCCGAACGTGTGTGCAGCGGTTTGGCCGATGGGGCGGCCCTTGGCCTTGAGTTTCTTGCCGGCGTCGAGCAACGTGTCCCAGGTTTCCGGGAAGGTATTGTACCCAATCTCTTCGAACCACGACTTGCGATAGGCGACCAGCGTGCCGCCGATGGCCCACGGCACGCCGATCCATTTGTTGCCGACAGTGGCGACGAACTTGGAGACGTCGTAGTAGCCGCCTTGGGCCTTGCCGATCTCCTCGGACACGTCACCGGCATCGGCGAGGCTTTCGGCGTAGAGCTGCGGCCGGATTCCGTTCGCCATGGTAATGTCGGCTCCGGTTCCCGACTGGATCGCCGATGTGATGCGCGCCTGCAGATCATTGGCGTTGATAGTTTCAACCTTGAGCGTGATGCCGGTCGCCTTCTGGCACTCCTGTGTGATCTGGCCTTTGAGCAGCCCGTCCGAAGCCGGCACGAAATCCGCCCAGCGCAGCCAATGAATATTCGTCCCCTGCGCGTAGGCCGGTGCGCGTCCGGTGGCTAAGATGGCGGCGAGGCCGCCGGTTTGTGCCGCGACAACACCGGCTCCGGACAAGTTGAGAACTCTACGTCGGGTGATGCGCGCCATGTTTCCTCCTCCCGTTATTGTTATGCGCTGAAATTCGCGTTTGCTCCAGCCGCACACGTGTGCGCGCCCAGGGGTCGTGTACCGACCATGGCATCGGGGGGGGGCGTGCAGCCGAGTGCTCCCTGGCGTGACGCCAGCTGAGAATACGACTAATCAGTCCAAACCGCAGTTCCAATCCGGGCGCGGGTATCTTCGCCACGCCGCGGCGTCGCAAGGGTAACCCAGTGCCGCCGCAGCGTTAGTTGTTTGACGCGCTTGTGGTTGATGGCAATGCCACGTAGTCGGCTTGCGGGATAAATGGCGCGTCGCAAAACACGGCCGTTGACGATGGCAGTTATGGGTCCTTTTCAGACCTCGGGGCGCGTGCGAGCTAGGTCCGCTCTTCCCCCAACAACAGACATGTGACGACTGCTTCGGCATGTCCGAAAGGTGCCGATAGTGTTGCAAAAGTCGAAAATCGAACGACGCCAGAAATCTCGCAAACGTTGATGTTTGGACGATTCCGTCGTTGCAATGCGCTGTAGCGCGGATACGAAGCTCCGTGGTCGTTTTTCTGAGAAGCGATGTGGTCCCTCACATCTCTGCGCGCGAAACGCACCAGCGGCCCTGGAAAATTTCGTTCGTCACCCTCAAAAGACTTTTTCAACAGTATCTGCCAACAACGGAAGTCGCGAGGTTATTCGATCAGCTCGTCGGTTTAGCCGTAAGCAACGCCCGGATTGCTTTGCCCAACTTCTATAATATAGCCATCAGGATCGCGAATGTAGCAGCGCGTCTCGCCGTACTTGGGCTTCGGCTCCGTGATGAACTCGGCTCCTCGACTTCGCCAAAGTTTATAACACGCTTGAATATCTGCAACGCGGATATTCATAAAGCTGCTGACTAAATCGGGATCGGCGGGGACGCTGAGCGTTACAGATGGTTTGTCGGGTGTCGGACCGCCCCCGGGGTTAACAA
>JBATYU010001191.1:0-3318 GCA_049674245.1 Bradyrhizobium sp.
GAATGTTAGAATCGGACCACTAGAATCAATAGATTGCTAATGTCCTTTCGAATTCGAAGGTCGCCAAGGAGGATGCCGCAAAATTGATGCGAACTTCGGATTCGGGACACCAGCGTCGCCGCAGGGCGATGGGTTTCGCAACAGCTCAACCCGTCCTGTGAGTTGCCCCACCTCACTTGCCGAACACGCGCTTGAAGATGGTGTCGACGTGCTTGAGGTGGTAGCCGAGGTCGAACTGCTCTTCGATCTCGGCATCATCAAGATATTTCTTCACGTCCGGGTCTTTTTTCAGCAGCGTCTGGAAATCACCTTCGCCGCGCGACACCGGCATCGCGTTGCACTGCACGAATATCTGTTTCGCACCGAATTCCCCAACCCCGACAGGAGTCATCGTCTTAAAACGGTCTCCCATGGGGTAAATGATCTCCGAGAGCCGGGAGAACCGGCGCGACAAAAAAACATGGGAGCGAAACCAATGCTCAGGAACCGAGGATTATTGTGCACCGCCATAAGCATCTTGGCAGCAGCGGTGCTTGCAACCGACGCATTCTCAATGGAGCCCGACGGAAAGGACGGGGCGGTCCGTTTGCTGACGACCGTTCCCGTTCCCGGAACGAAGGCGAACACAACTAACGGCAACATGTACGTGTTCGACATCAGCTTCGTCGATCAGACGACGCAGACCTATTATCTTGCCGATCGCTCCAACGCGGTCGTCGATGTCGTCAATGCAAGAACCAACCAGCTGATTACCCAGATCGCTGCCACGCCTGCGTTCAGGGGCTTTTCCGGGAGCACCGCCACCTCCGGGCCAAACGGAGTCGTTGCGGCGTTTCCGTGGCTCTTTGTGACCGACGCCAATAGCCGCGTCGTCACGATCGATCTGCGAAACGGCAAGACGGTGGGCGACGTGTCTACCGGCGGCGCACCGAACCTTCGCGCGGACGAACTGGCATATGATCCCGCCGACGGACTGATACTTGCCGCCAACAACGCTGACACGCCACCCTTTGCGACGTTGATCAGCGTCAACAAGCTGACCGGTGCCCTCGCCGTCGTGAAGCGAGTAACTCTTGATGTCGCACATACCGGGGTCGATGCGCAAAATGGTGCCGAACAGCCGGTGTGGGAACCTGTGACGGGTAAGTTCTATCTGTCGATCCCGCAGATCGGCCCGAATGAAAAGGATGGGGCCGTCATTCGAATCTCAACTGCCGGCACGGTAGAAGTACAATATCCGGTCGAGTTCTGTCAGCCGGCAGGCCTTACCGTGGGCCCCAACGTCGATCTGCTCGTTGGCTGCAGCACGGTTTTTGACACGGCGGGCAATGTCTGGGATTCGACCAAGAACGTGACCGCGGCGCCGATTCAGGTAATTATCGACGCCAGAACCGGCAAAATTGACGCGACCATACCCGGCGTCGGCGCTGGCGACGAGGTGTGGTTCAATTCAGGTGACGGGAATTACTACACAGCCTCCTCGGCCAGCCCGTTGCGTCCGACCGAGGTCGTCGGCGCCACACCCCTGACGGCTCAGGGTGCTCATATCCTCGGCGTCATCGACGCGCGCGATCAGACCCTCAAGCAACTGGTGCCCACCTTCAGCGTGCCTGCAACCACGGGCCCCCTCGCTCATGCAGCGAGCACCGGCCATTCGGTGGCCGCCAATGCCAGAAACAACCATGTGTTTGTTCCGCTTGGTGCAAATAATGTGTTTCCCAACTGCTTGACCGGGTGCATTGCAGTATATGGAACAACGGCACACAGGGACGACGACAGAGCTGAAAGATAGACTGAGAAAGCCGATGGGAGGTCGCGGGTTAACGGCCGCGACCTCTCGCCGGTACAGAATAAGCTTATCTCGGCCGCTTCCTTGTGTTGGCCTGTTGTCTGGACATTTTCCTCTGTGCGTTCGCCCCGCATTCTCCGGATGATGCACCGAGTTGCTCCATCTCACGCCTTGCCGAACACGCGCTCGAAAATCGTGTCGACGTGCTTGAGGTGGTAGCCGAGGTCGAACTGTTCGTCGATCTCGGTATCGGTTAGGTATTTCTTCACCTCGGCGTCTTTTTTCAGCCGCGTCTGAAAATCGCCTTCGCCGCGCCACACCGGCATGGCGTTGCGTTGCACCAGTCTGTAGGCGTCCTCGCGGCTCGCGCCTTTTTGCGTCAGCGCGATCAGAACCCGCTGCGAGTGGACGAGGCCGCCGAGCCGGTCGAGATTCTTCTGCATGTTCTCCGGATAGACCAGCAATTTGTCGATCAGGCCGGCCAGGCGGTTGAGCGCAAAATCCAGCGTCACGGTGGCGTCGGGGGCGATCATGCGCTCGGCGGAGGAGTGCGAGATGTCGCGCTCGTGCCACAGCACGACATTTTCCAGCGCCGGCGTCACATAGGCCCGCACCATGCGCGACAGCCCGGTGAGATTTTCCGACAGTACCGGGTTGCGCTTGTGCGGCATCGCCGAAGAGCCCTTCTGGCCCTCGGAGAAGAATTCCTCGGCTTCCAGCACCTCGGTGCGCTGCAGATGACGGATCTCGGTCGCGAGACGCTCGACCGAGGAGGCGACAACGCCCAGCGTTGCAAAATACATCGCGTGGCGGTCGCGCGGAATCACCTGGGTCGAGATCGGCTCGGGGGTAAGCCCCATCGCTTTCGCGACATGTTCCTCCACCCGCGGGTCGATCTGGGCAAAGGTGCCGACCGCGCCCGAGATCGCGCAGGTCGCGACTTCCTTGCGGGCGGCGATCATCCGTTCGCGGGCGCGGGAAAATTCCGCATAGGCGAAAGCGAGCTTGAGCCCGAAGGTGACGGGCTCGGCGTGAATGCCGTGGGAGCGGCCGATGGTCGGCGTCATCTTGTGCTCGAACGCGCGCTTTTTCAGCGCCGCCAGCACCTTGTCGATGTCCTCGACAAGCAAGTCCGCGGCGCGCGTGAGCTGCACGTTGAGGCAGGTGTCGAGCACGTCGGAGGAGGTCATGCCCTGGTGCACGAAGCGCGCCTCGGGGCCGACGATTTCGGCGAGGTGGGTGAGGAAGGCGATGACGTCGTGCTTGGTTTCGCGCTCGATCTCGTCGATCCGCGCCACGTCGAACGTGGCGTTCCTCGCCTTGGCCCAGATGGTCTTGGCGGCTGCCTTCGGGATCACGCCGAGTTCCGCCTGCGCATCCGCCGCATGCGCCTCGATCTCGAACCAGATCTTGAAGCGCGTCTGGGCCTCCCAGATGGCGGCCATTTCCGGGCGGGTGTAACGGGGGATCATCGACGACTCTTGGGGCAGCAAGGGGCTCACGCCGCGCTTTAGCAGACGGCCCCCGGT
>JBATYU010001192.1:0-17247 GCA_049674245.1 Bradyrhizobium sp.
GGATCTCGGCGCACTCCTGGACCTGTTCGACCGCATCGAGGCCGATCCCGCGATCCGGGTCTTGGTGCTGACCGGCACCGGGAAAGCCTTCTCAGCCGGCTACGATCTGAACTCGGTCGCCCAGCGCGCGGTCAGCGCTGTTGAAGAAAACAGCGCCGGCTCAGCGTTCGAAGTCGTCGTCAACCGGCTGGAAGACCTTACCGTGCCGACGATCTGCCGGCTCAATGGCGGGGTCTATGGCGGCGCGACCGACCTCGCGCTGGCCTGCGATTTCCGGATCGGCGTCGATACAAGCGAGATGTTCATGCCGGCCGCGCGACTGGGCTTGCATTATTACAAGAGCGGCATCGCTCGCTATGTTTCACGGCTCGGCGCCGACAACGCCAAAAAGCTGTTCTTGACCGCGCAAAAGATCGGCGCGCCGGAAATGCTGCGGATCGGCTATCTCACCGCCATGGTGCCGGGCGATAAGCTCGACGAAGAGGTGGAGCGGCTGGCGAGAATGCTTGCCGGCAACGCGCCGGTGGCGATGGCCGGCATGAAGCGCACGATCAACGAGATCGCCCGCGGCAAGCTCGACGAGGTTGCCGCCGATCAGCGCGCGGCCGACAGCATGCGCGGCGCCGAGATCAAGGAGGGCGTCCGAGCGTTTGCCGAAAAGCGCCCGCCGAAGTTTTAGTTCTCTTTCCGCGTTCCCCGGATGCTGCGCAGCGCGCTTGCGGTGCGCTGCTGATCCGGGGTCCATCCAACCTCACCGCCGAGTGGGTCCCGGCGCTGCGGAGCAGCGTGAAGAACGCTGCACCGCGTCCGGGACACGATATCCCGCTATTATCTTCGAGGTCGGCTATCTGTCCAAAAACGTCACGGTGTCCGCGACGCTCGCCCGCGAGGTGCGGTAGCTATTGACCTTGTGGGCGTGGTCGGCATAGCCGAACGAGATGCCGCAGACCACGCGGCGATCGTCGGGAAGATTGAAGTGGCGGCGGATCAACGCCGAATGTCGCGCGAGCGCCGCCTGCGCAATGGTGCCGAGGCCGAGCGCTTGCGCAGCCAGTATGAAATTGCCGACATAGGCGCCGCAATCGATCGCGCCGTAAACGCCGAGCGGCTCGTCGGTGTGGATGATGGCAACATGCGGCGCGCCAAAGAAATTGTAGTTCTCCAGCGCCTGCTTTGCGTATGCCGCCTTGTCGCCTCTGACAATGCCGAGCGTGTTGTAGAGCTGAAAGCCGCTCTCGCGGCGACGTTGGAGATAAACGCCGAGATATTCGCGCGGCGGCGGAAAATCGTGGCCCTCAGGCGCGCCGGAAGCCGCTTCCGCATAGATCAGCTTGCGGAAGCGTTCCTTGGCCGCGCCGCTTGCGATGACGACTTGCCACGGCTGGCTGTTGCACCATGACGCGGTGCGCTGCGCCACGGCCAGGACGTGCGCGATGGTTTCGCGCGGTACCTCTCGCGGCAGGAAGGCGCGCACCGAATAACGCTCGTTAAGGAGTTCTTCGAGCACCCCGATACGATCTTCCGTCGTGTAATGCGCCTTCGGCGCTTTTGCCGCGTCATTCATGCTCAGCGTCCCACTAGCGTCCCTTGGTCGGGATCTTGTTGAACGGCACATCCTTGTCGACGCGGATATCGCCGGGAAGCCCCAGCACGCGCTCGGCGATGATGTTGCGCAAAATTTCATCGGTGCCGCCGGCGATCCGCATCCCCGGCGAGTTTAAGAGCATTTGCTGAAACTGGCCGCGCGCTTCTTCCTCGGCGTCGCCGGTGAAGACGCCGGCCGCGCCTTCAAGGTCCATCGCATACGTCGCGATGTCCTGCAGCATCGAGCCAGCGACCAATTTGCCGATCGAGTTTTCCGGACCCGGGCGCTCGCCCTTGGATAGCGCCGTGATCGCGCGGTAGCTGGTGTATTTCAACCCGCTCGCCTTGACCGCCCATCCGGCGAGTTTCGAGCGCGTGGCGCGGTCGTCGATCGCAAGTCCGTCATCGGTCATCAGATTGGAGCAGAACTCGAACATTTCGGGCAAACCGGTCGCAAGCCGCGCGCCGATCGACATCCGCTCGTTCATCAGCGTGGTCAGCGACACGTTCCAGCCGTCGCCGACCGCGCCGAGACGCTGGTGATCGGGAATCACGACGTCGGTGAAATAGACCTCGTTGAATTCCTGCATGCCGTTGGCCTGCTTGATCGGCCGCACTTCGACGCCCTTGCTCTTCATGTCGAGGAAGAACATGGTCAATCCCTTGTGTTTTGGCACATTGGGATCGGTGCGGGTGATCAAGATGCCGTAGTCGGAATAGTGCGCGCCGGAAGTCCAGATCTTCTGGCCGTTGATGACCCAGTCGTCGCCCTTCTTTTCCGCCCGCGTGCGCAGCCCCGCGACGTCGGAGCCGCCGGCGGGCTCGGAGAACAACTGGCACCAGATCTGTTCGCCGGCGGCGAGCTTCGGCAGGTAATGGCGCTTGTGCTCCTCGCTGCCATAGGCCATCACGGTCGGCCCGCACATGCCCTCGCCGATCTGGAACGGCTGCGTCAGCTTGCCGTAGACGCCCTCTTCCTGTTGCCAGATCACCCGCTCGATCGGGCTCGCGCCGCGGCCGCCATATTCCCTCGGCCAATGCAGGCAGGCCCAGCCCGCGTCAGCCTTCTTCTTCTGCCAGGCCTTGCCGACCTCGACCATGTCATGCTTCTGCAGGCGGATGCGGCCGAGCGAGGATTTCGAAAGCTCCGCCTCGAACTCCTTCGGCGCGTTGGTGTCGATCCATTTGCGGGCTTCGCTGCGGAATTCGGCTTCCTGCGGCGTGTCATCGAAATTCATTTTTGGCTTCTCCTATCTCTGAAGCGTTCCCCGGACGCTGCGCAGCGCGAAGCGGTGCGCTGCAGAGCCGGGGTCCATCGCTGCGGTCTTTATGGGACCCGGCTCTGCGGAGCAGCGTGAAGAACGCTGCGCCGCGTCCGGGACACGAACTATCTTCCCTTGGTCGGTATCTTGTTGAACGGCACATCCTTGTCGACTCTGATGTCACCCGGCAGGCCTAGTACCCGCTCGGCAATAATATTACGCATGATCTCGTCGGTGCCACCCTCCACCCGGGTGCCGGGCGCGCGCAAGAGCATCGCCTGGAATTTTCCGAGGGCCTCCGCATCTTCAGGTCCGCTCAAAACGCCGGCCGCGCCCTGCAGATCGAGCGCGTAGGCCGCAACGTCCTGGATCATCGATCCTGCGACCAATTTCCCGATCGAATTCTCCGGCCCCGGGCGCTCACCTTTCGACAGTGCCGAGATCGCACGCATGCTGGTGTATTTGAGCCCGCTCGCCTTCACCGCCCAGTTCGCGAGCTTTGAGCGTACATTGCGGTCATCGATCGCGGGGCCATCTTCCAGCATCAGATTGCTGCAGAACTCGAACAGTTCCGGAAAGCCGGTCGCGACGCCGGCGCCGATCGACATCCGTTCGTTCATCAGCGTGGTCAGCGACACGTTCCAGCCGTCATTGACTTCGCCGAGCCGCTGTAAGTCCGGGATCTTCACATCGGTGAAATAGACCTCGTTGAAATCCGATTGGCCGTTGGCCTGCCTGATCGGCTTGATCTCGACGCCGGCGCTCTTCATGTCCAGGAAGAACATGGTCAGCCCCTTGTGCTTGGGCACGTTCGGATCGGTGCGGGTGAGCAGGATGCCGTAATCCGAGTAATGCGCGCCCGACGTCCAGATTTTCTGGCCGTTGATGATCCAGTCGTCGCCCTTTTTCTCCGCGCGGGTCCGAAGACCGGCGACATCGGAGCCGCCGGCTGGTTCGGAAAACAGCTGGCACCAGATTTTCTCGCCCGAGGCGAGCGGCGGCAGATATTTGCGCCTCTGATCCTCGCCGGCAAACGCCATCATGGTCGGCCCGCACATGCCGTGGCCGATGATGAACATCGCGCTGAGCTTGCCGAAGGCGCCCTCTTCCTGCTGCCAGATCACGCGCTCGATCGGGGACGCGCCGCGGCCGCCATATTCCTTCGGCCAATGCAGGCAGGCCCAGCCCGCATCGGCCTTCTTCTTCTGCCAGGCCTTTGCGACCTCCAGGATATTGGCGCCCTTGAGCTCTGTGCGGCCGAGCGAGGATTTTTTCAACTCCTCCTCATATTGCCTTGGCGCGTTCGCCGCGATCCAGGCCTTGGCTTGACTGCGGAACGCGGCTTCCTGCGGAGTGTCGTCGAAGTTCATGACGGTTCTTTCTCTCTCGGTCCGTTCCCCGGATGCTGCGCAGCGCTCTTGCGGTGCGCTGCTGATCCGGGGCCCATCAATCTCCATGGGTCCCGGCACTGCGGAGCAGCGCAAGCGCGCTGCACCGCGTCCGGGACAATGACAATAATGGCTAAGCCGCGTTCTTCTTGCGCATGCGGTCGATCAGCGCGTCTTCCCAATAAGACAGACTGCCGAGCCCCAGTGCGGTGGCGTTGGCGCGCCGATAGTACATGTGGCAGTCGAACTCCCAGGTAAAACCCATGCCGCCATGCACCTGGATGTTGTTCTTGGCGCAGTGCTGGAACGCTTGCGTCGCGCTGATGCGCGCCGCGGCCGCGGCTTCCGGCAATTCCGAGGCATTGGTCGAAAGCGCCCAGGCGCCGTAATAGCAATTCGAGCGCGCCAGCGTCGCCGAGACGTACATATCGGCGAGCATGTGCTTGACCGCCTGGAACGAGCCGATCGGCCGGCCGAACGCGATACGGTCGAGCGCATAGTCGCGGCCCATTCCCAGCGCGCGGTCGGCGCCGCCGACCTGCTCGAACGCCATCAGAACCGCGGCGCGGTCGAGCACCTGCGAAATAATGCTCCAGCCTTCGCCGGCAGCGCCGAGCGGTTCGGCCTTGCAGTTCTTGAAGATGAGTTCGGCTTGTCCCCGCGACGGATCGACATTGGTCAGGCCCTTCGCTTCGACGCCGCCGCCCCTGACGTCGACCAGAAACAGCGAAACATCGGTCTCGCGTCCGCTCGATCCGGTCCGTGCGGCAACAACAGCGAAATCGGCAATCGCGCCGTCGGCTACCGGTTTCTTCGCGCCGTTCAGTGTCCCTCCGGATGCGGTGAGCTTGACGGACTGCGGCGACGGATTGCCCTTGCCCTCGAACAGCGCCAGCGTGCCGATCGCCTGCCCAGAAGCAATCGCCGGCAACCATTTTTGCTTCTGCGCGTCGCTGCCGGCGAGCAGCAGCGCTTCGGCCGCGAGATAGACGGTGGATGAAAACGGCACCGGCGCCAGCGCGCGGCCCATCTCCTCGGCGATCACGCAGAGCTCGAGATGGCCGGCGCCGGCCCCGCCGAAGTCTTCGGGGATCGCGACGCCGAGAAAGCCCATCTCGGCGAGCCCCTTCCACAATTGCTTGTCGTAGGGCTGCTTGCCGTCGAGCACCGCGCGCACCGCCTTGGGCGAGCATTTTTCGGCGAGGAATTTTCTAGCCTGGTCGCGCAGTTGTTTCTGGTCGTCGGAGAAATCGAAATTCATGGCGGTTTACTCGGTTGGGCGGTTGCTCTGTAGGATGGGTGGAGCGAAGCGATACCCATCACTTTTCGTTGACGTTGCTGATGGGTTTCGCAAGCGCTCAACCCATCCTACGATCGGTTCAACTACCGCGGCGCCATGCGGATGGCGCCGTCGAGACGAATGGTCTCGCCGTTCAGCATCGGGTTCTCGACGATATGCACTGCGAGGTTACCGTATTCGCTAGCATCGCCGAGCCGCGCCGGATGCGGCACCTGCGCGCCGAGACTCTTGCGCGCCTCTTCGTTCAATCCCATCAAGAGCGGCGTCAGGAACAGTCCCGGTGCAATGGTGTTGACGCGGATCTTTTGGCTCGCGAGGTCACGCGCCGCCGGCAGCGTGAGACCGACCACGCCGCCCTTCGAGGCGGAGTAGGCGATCTGGCCGATCTGGCCTTCATAGGCAGCCACACTCGCAGTATTGATGATGACGCCGCGCTCCTCGCCGATCGGCTCCGCCGTGACCAGGCGCTCGGCGAACAAGCGCAGGCAGTTGAACGTGCCGATCAGGTTGACGTTGATGATGCGGGCGAATTTGGCCAGCGGATATACGCCGTCCTTTCCGACGATGCGCTGCGAGCCGCCGATCCCGGCGCAGTTCATCAAGACGCGCGCGATGCCGTGGGCGCTTTCGGCCTTGGCGATCGCCGCCTTGACCTGCCCTTCGTCGGTGACGTCGGCATGCAGCGCAACGCCCTTCACTTCGGCCGCGACCTTCTCGGCATTCTCCTTGCTCTGGTCGAGCACGCCGATTTTCGCGCCTTTGGCGGCCATGGCGCGCGCGGTCGCGGCGCCCAGGCCCGAGCCTCCGCCGGTGATGAGAACGGCAACGTTTTTCAATTGCATGGGGTAAATCCTTTCCTTGGGCGTTTCTTCTTTAGGGGCGAATAGCGAATGGCGAATGAAACGGGCGAATGGGGAGTAGCGAATAGCGAATGGAAAAAAACAGATACACACTATCCGCGTTCTAACTTCTTCGTCCCCATTCGCTATTCGCCACTCGCTACTCGCCACTTCTATTCGCTACTCGCTATTCGCTTCTTCTCAATATCCCGCCGCAGATCAGCGCTTCCATATGCTTGATGTAATCGCGGCAGACCTCATCGGTAACGGGGCCAATGCCGGTCGCCCGCGACATCGCGTGGCGGCCGAAGAACAGATGATCGCAGGCGCCGATCAGGCTGGTGTAAAACAGCACCGGATCGATGTTGCGGAATTCGCCGCGCCCGATGCCCTCGCTAAGCAGGCGGCGGTGAAAACCCAGGAGCGGAGCGACAAAGAATTTCGAGACCTCGTCGGCGGCCTCTGCGCTGGTTTCATGCAACAGATAATGGATCAGCCGGTTCATATAGGGGAACCGGTGATAAGCGCGGATGATGCCGGCGATATGCAACCTGAGCTTGGCGGTCGGCGTGATCGGCTGGTCTAGGAGATATTCGAGGTTCGACACTTCGGTCGCGGCATCGCGTGCCAAAAGCGCCAGCAAGAGGCCGTCCTTGTTGCCGAAGTGATATTTCACCAGCGCGGCGTTGACGCCGGATTTTTGGGCGATGTCGCTCAAGGAGACTTCGATCGAGGAGCGCTCGATCATCAGCTTGCTTGCCGCGACGAGCAGCTTCTCGGCGGTACTATTTCTGCCGGCCGAAAACCTGTTCGTTGCGATGGTATTCAACTGTGATCCCATGACCGTCTGCTGCGGAAAATGCGAGCGCAGATAAGCCGAAGAGGCAGTCCACCTCAAGAGTTAATTGATTGATTGACTAAATCCCGTGCCGCCACTTAAATCGCCCCGACATTCAAACCAACCCACAATAATCAGGGAGATGAAGAGATGGCCGAGGCTTATATCGTCGCCGCCGCGCGCACCGCTGGCGGCCGCAAGGGTGGACGTCTTTCAGGCTGGCATCCGGCGGATCTCGCTGCCACCGTGCTTAACTCCCTTGTGGAACGGACCGGCGCCGATCCCGCTGACATCGAAGACGTGATCATGGGCTGCGTGATGCAGGCCGGCGAACAGTCGAACAACATCGCGCGCAACGCCATCATGGCCTCAAAACTGCCGGAGAGCGTGCCCGGCACCTCGATCGACCGGCAGTGCGGCTCGTCGCAGCAGGCGCTGCATTTCGCAGCGCAAGCCGTGATGTCCGGCAGCATGGACATTGTGATCGCCGCCGGCGTGGAATCGATGACGCGGGTGCCGATGGGCCTTGCCTCGCAGCTCCCCGCCAAGAACGGTTTTGGTCATTACAAGAGCCCGAACATCGAGAGCCGCTATCCGAATATCGTGTTCAGCCAGTTCGCCGGCGCGGAGATGATGGCGGAGAAATACGGCCTCTCCAAAGACCAACTGGACGAATATTCCTACAACAGCCATCAGCGCGCGATTGCCGCGACCCAGGCCGGCCGCTTCAAGGACGAGATCATCCCGCTCAAGATCACCCGCGCCGACGGCTCGACCGACACCCACACCATCGACGAAGGCATCCGCTTCGACGTCAGCCTCGACGGCATCAAGGGCGTCAAGCTGATCGCCGAGAACGGCAAGCTCACTGCGGCGAGCGCAAGCCAAATCTGCGACGGCGCCTCCGGCGTGATGGTCGTCAACGAAAAGGGCCTGAAGTCGCTGGGCGTGAAGCCGATGGCGCGCGTCCATCACATGACCATGATGGGCGGCGACCCCGTGATCATGCTGGATGCGCCGCTGCATGCGACCGAGCGCGCGCTGAAGAAGGCCGGCATGGGAATCGACGACATCGACCTGTTCGAAGTCAACGAGGCCTTCGCCTCGGTGCCGACGGCGTGGCTCAAGACGACAGCCGCCGACCCCGAAAGGCTTAACGTCAATGGCGGCGCGATCGCGCTCGGTCATCCCCTGGGCGGCTCCGGCACCAAGCTGATGACGACGCTCGTCAACGCGCTCAAACAGCGCAACAAGCGCTACGGGTTGCAGACCATGTGCGAAGGCGGCGGCATGGCCAACGTCACGATTGTCGAGCGGCTGTGAGAAGCGAATAGCGAATAGCGAGTAGCGAATAGTGAGTGGATGAAGGGCGAAGTCCTTTCTTCCCTATTTGCTACTCCCGATTGGCTATTCGCCCCTTAAGGACCCCCATGACTCCCCCCTTTGTGGCCACCCTCCCCGATATTCCGCTCCCCTCGACAATCCGCTCGCGCTACGTCGAGAACATCAACGGCCTGCGCATGCATGTGCTGGAGGCAGGCTACGAGACCAAAGGTCGGCCATGCCTGCTGTTGCTGCACGGCTTTCCCGAACTCGCCTTTAGCTGGCGCAAGGTGATGGGTCCGCTGGCGGAGGCCGGCTACCACGTGATCGCGCCGGACCAGCGCGGCTATGGCCGCACCGCCGGCTGGGATGCGAATTATGACGGCGACCTCGCCTCGTTCCGGCTCATCAACCTGGTGCGCGACGCGCTCGGCCTCGTTTCGGCGTTCGGCTATCGCTCGGTGGCCTCGGTGATCGGCCATGATTTCGGCAGTCCGGTCGCCGCCTGGTGCGCGCTGCTGCGGCCCGACGTATTTCGATCGGTCGCGCTGATGAGCGCGCCGTTCGCAGCCCCGCCGTCGCTTCCGTTCGACAGCGCCGATGCGCCCACAAAGCCGCAGCCGGAAGACCCGGTGCATCGCGAGCTCGCAGGGCTGCCGCGTCCGCGCAAGCACTATCAATGGTATTACTCGACGCGCGACGCGAACGCCGACATGCACCGCGCCCCGCAAGGGGTGCACGATTTCCTGCGCGCCTATTACCATCACAAGAGCGCGGACTGGAAAGACAACAAGCCCTATCCACTCAAATCATGGTCGGCGGGCGAGCTTGCAAAACTGCCGACCTATTACGTGATGGATCTCGGCAAAACCATGGCCGAGACGGTTGCCGCGGAAATGCCCGATGCCGCCGCGATCGCCGCCAACAAATGGCTGCCCGACCGCGAGCTCGCCTTCTACAGCGACGAATATGCCCGCACCGGATTCCAGGGTGGCCTGCAATGGTATCGCTGCGGCACCTCGGGCGCGTTCAACGCCGAACTCCAGACCTGGTCGGGCAAGACCATCGACGTGCCCTCCTGCTTCATCTCGGGCCGGCAGGACTGGGGCACCTATCAACGTCCTGGCGTGTTCGAGGCGATGCAGACAACTGCATGCACGCGGATGCTCGGCTGTCATCTCGTCGATAGCGCCGGCCATTGGGTGCAGCAGGAGCAGCCGGCACAGGTCGGTCACTTGCTGCTGCAATTCGTGAAGCAGGCGACCGAGCGCGCGGGCCGCTAGGTTCATATCCGGTTCATTGTCCATCTGACATCATTGCGCGATTGTCGCGGGAACCATTGATCGGCAACGACGTTGCCGATTGTCCGGTAATACCGGAGACAGTTCACTGGAGGAAGAAATGGAAAAGAAGATCGCTGGGCTTTTGGGAGCGGTGGCGGCACTCGGGGCATTGAATGCCGCTCAAGCCGCGCCAGCGCCGAGTGCGGCCCCGAGCGACGTTTTGCGGGCGAATTCCTTCGCCGACCTGCTGGAGCCGATCCCGAACGCGGCTTCGTTGCTGCAGGCTATCGATGAATCGGCGCCGGCCCAGTCGGCGGACGGAAATGTGCAGCTCGCCCAATTCTATCATCATCATCATCACCACCACCATCATCACCACAGCCAATATCGCCGAGACTATGATTATGGTTATGGGCCCCGGGTCATCGTCGTGCCCCGATACCGCCATCATCATCATCACCATCACCATCACCACAGCTTCTACCGCCGCGACTATTGAGGTCGGGCGAAACGATGACGATAAAACAGGACCGCGCGGTCCTGTTTTTTGTGCGCGCTCCACGATGTCGTCCCCGCGAAGGCGGGGACCCATAGCCACTGGCATCAGTGATTGAGGGAAGTCGTCGAACAGCGTTTCTCAACACGCACGCCGCGGCGTATGGGTCCCGGCGTTCGCCGGGACGACGATGGTAGGCGCCGGTCGTCCGGCGCGTCTTTCAGCTTTGGCGGGACTTTTCTTTCGCCGCGCGATGAAGATGCCGGTAGGTGCCGTCGAACACGGTATCGCTCGAGGAGGTCCATTCGGTCCCGGCCGACAGCGTCGGCCTAGAGTTATAGATGCGCCGCGCCTGCAGCTCGCGCTCGGCTGATTCCTCCTCGCCCATCTGCTCAAGCTCGAAGGAGGCTTCCTCGGGGATTACGATGATCTGCACGAACGGCTCGTTCGGCCTGAATATGTGGGTGCGGCCCTCGGCCGGCGCCTTGAAGACGCAAAAGAACAGCATCGGCCACCAGTTGCGGATCAGCGCCGGCACCGCAATCGGCGCGGTGTCGCTGCGGTCGGTATAGAAGCGCGGGTGCGGCTCGGTCCGGATCGCCATGCCCTTCTCGACCTTGAGATCGAGCAGGATCTGGTAGGTGTAAAAAATGTCGCCAAAATTCCGAAACGGCGGCCACTGCACGCCGCCATCCGGCGGCGGTCCCCAATCTGCCTCCAATATCAAATGGCCGTCCCTGGTGCTGACGTGCAGTTCGTTGTCATAGGGATAAAACAATTCGATCCCGTATTGCGCGCCTTCGGAGAAGGGAACGCAATGCCAGACCTGTTCGCGTGAACCATCGGCCCGAGGCTCGCGCTTGCCGGCCCATCCGGGAATCTCGAGCCTGGTCCGACGCGGCGCCAGCCGCGGATCGTTCAAGCGGTATTTGACCTTGTCCATGAGAGCTCCGGTTCGCTGAGGCCGCATTAGGAACTCGAACCGACGCCAACCGCAACGGTTCCCGATTGCGACGCAATCGCAGGAGGCCGGTCGATTTGACCCCGATCGGTCGAGCGATTATATGTTTAGAATTATTCTAAATTATGAGCCGGGACCCTGCGATGAAGAATTTCGCTGATTTGACCGAGCGCGAGGTGCTGGCCGTTGCGATCTCCTCGGAGGAAGAAGACAGCCGCATCTACATGAGCTTCGCCGAAGACCTCGCCGAGCGCTACCCGGACACCGCAAAGGTGTTCGAGGAGATGGCGGAGGAGGAGCGCGGCCACCGCCATCGGCTGCTGGAATTGTATGAGCAGCGTTTCGGCGCGCATCTGCCGCCGATCCGCCGCGAGGACGTCAGGGGATTTCTGCGCCGGCGTCCGATCTGGCTGACGAAAAATCTGTCGCTCGACACCATCCGCAAGGAGGTCGAGACGATGGAACTGCAAGCAGAGCGTTTCTACGCCAAGGCCAGCGAACGCGCCGAGGATGTCGGGGTTCGTCGCTTGCTCGGCGATCTCGCCGAAGAGGAAAAGGGCCACGAGAAGCTCGCGGCGAAGCTGACCGACCAGATCCTGAGCCCCGATGTGCGCGAAGCCGAAGACAAGACCCGGCGTCGCATCTTCGTGCTGCAATATGTGCAGCCGGGCCTCGCCGGATTGATGGATGGCTCGGTATCGACGCTGGCGCCGTTGTTCGCGGCAGCGTTCGCGACGCATCAGAACTGGCAGACATTTCTGGTTGGACTTGCCGCCTCGATCGGCGCCGGCATCAGCATGGGATTTGCCGAAGCCTTGTCCGACGACGGATCGCTGACCGGGCGCGGTTCGCCCTGGCTGCGCGGCGCCGCCAGCGGCGTCATGACCGCGCTCGGCGGCTTGGGCCACTCGATGCCATATCTGGTGCCGGATGCATGGCCGAACGCATTCTGGATCGCGACCGCGATCGCAGGTGTCGTGGTGTTTTTCGAATTATGGGCGATCGCCTTCATTCGCGCGCGATACATGGACACCCCGTTCCTGCAGGCGGTGTTCCAGATCGTGCTCGGCGGCGTCATCGTGCTCGCGGTCGGCATTTTGATCGGCGCGGCGTAGATGGATTGACGCCCGCGTCCAACCGGTCGGCGGAAGGAAATCAATCCCGCTCTGGAATAAAGCAGGGATCGGCCGGATCGTTGTGAGGTCGACGCGGAATCTGGCCCGGAGGGAAATCATGACCGATCGTTTGCAATACGGGACCACCGCGAAAGTCTTCCACTGGCTCGTCGTGGCGCTTTTGCTGGTGCAATATCCGATCGGCTGGCTGATGCCGGACCTTCATCGCGACATGAAGCCTGGCGTCGCCATGACGTTCCACGTTTCCATTGGACTTTTGATCCTGACCACCATCGTCCTGCGGTTGACATGGCGGCTCACCCATCCGGTTGACCCGGAGAGTGCGCTTCCCCGATGGCAGCGGCTGATCTCGGAGGCCGTGCACTGGCTGCTCTATGCGCTGGTATTGGCGACGGGTTTCACCGGCTGGCTGTTCGCGTCGTTCCGCGGCTGGTCGATGTCGTTGTTTTATCTCGCGCCGCTGCCGATGCTGGCCTCCGACAATCCGGCGGCCGGCAAGGCCATCGACGGCCTGCATCAGGCCATGGAATGGACCATGCTGGTGGTGATCGGCCTCCATGTGGCGGCCGCGATGGCCCACCTCATCGTCTTCCGCGACCGCATCATGCAGCGGATGTTGCCTGCGATCCAGCAGCAATAGCGCTCTAGCTGTCGCAGGCTTCGCCGGGTGGAAATGTCAAGTCGTGCTTCGCCGTCGGCATCCCTCGCGGGGTCAGGCTGCCCGTACCGACGTCAGAAACTTTTCGACCTCGCTCTTGAGATGATCGCTTTCGCTCAGCAGCTCGCGAGCTGAGCCGTGCACCTGCTCTGCTGCAGCGCCCGTATCTGCCGCACCACGATTGACCTCCGCGATGCTGCCGGCCACCTGAGTGGCGCCCTGCGCCGCCTGCTGGACGTTGCGGGCAACTTCCTGGGTCGCGGCGCCTTGTTCTTCGACGGCTGCGGCGATGGCTGAAGAGATTTCGGAGATATGGGTGATTGTACTACCAATCTCCTTGATGGCGGCGACCGAATGTTGGGTCGCGGTTTGCATCTGCGCGATCTGCGCACTGATTTCTTCCGTCGCCTTGGCGGTCTGGCCGGCAAGCGCCTTTACCTCGGAGGCGACGACGGCAAAGCCCCTGCCTGCCTCGCCGGCGCGGGCGGCCTCGATCGTCGCATTGAGAGCCAGCAGGTTCGTCTGCTCTGCCACGGCGGAGATCATCTTGACGACTTCGCCTATTCGCCCGGCCGATTGCGACAGCTCGGCTATTCTTACATTCGTCTCCTCTGCCTGCTGCACGGCCGCGCTAGCGACGTGCTGCGACGCCTGAACCTGCCGACCGATCTCCGTTACCGAGCAAACCATTTGTTCCGATGCGGCGGCGACCGATTGGACGCTCACCGACGACTGCTCGGATGCCGCAGCTACCGTCGCCGACAGCACTTGAGTGGTTTCTGCTGTTTTGGTGAGGGTGCCGGCGGCGGTTTCAATGTCGACCGACGCCGTCGATAGGGTCTGGATCGATTTGCCGATTTCTCGCTCGAAGCGATCGGCGACCTGCAGCATTGCGTCTCGACGGCCTGCCTCGGCGCGTTCTCGCACCCCGGCTTGCTCTGCCGTAAGCTGCCGGTTTTCCAGCAACTTTGCATGGAACACCGACAGCGCACGGGAAATCATGCCGATCTCATCGCGACGATCGATCTGTTCGATCTTGCTGTCGAGGTCGCCCTGCGAGAGACCCTCCATCGCCCTCGCCATCTTGACGAGCGGCGTGGAGAGCCGACGCCCGAATAGCAGTGCAAGTGCCGCCGCAGACAGCGCCGTGAAGCAGATCGACCAGGACACATACCGCTGCACGGACGCCAGCTCGGTCTTGATCGAAACGAGCCGTTCGTCGGTTGCTGACCGTACCGCAACGAGGGTCGGCCTCATGCGATCGTAGATTTGGGCAAGGTCGGCCGCTTCCTCAGTCAGCGTGCTCTGGCCGGCCATGAACGCGAGAAAGCTCGTTTTATAGACGTCGACCAGCTTGCTGATCTCGGCTTTCGTCTCGTCAGGCAAATCGGCTTTCTTCAGCTCGGCGGAGAACTCATCGGCGCGCTTGCGCAGCTCGTCGCCATATTTCTCATCGCCGCGCAACATGAAATCCTTCTCGTGGCGACGCATCATCAGCATCAGCACGGCCAGTCGCGGCTGATCGTATTTCTTGAGCTGTCCTTCAACGGTATGAACCGCGCTCCGCAATTTGCCCTGCAAACCGTCGTTTTCGTTGAAGCCAATCAGCTTTTGCGCCGATGCCACGTTAGCGAAGCGAGTCGTATAATTGTTGATGGCCGCGCGGAACGAGCCAGCCATCCGGATCGGATCGCTTTCGGGCAGCGCGCCGGAGAGGCGCTCAATTTCAGGAAGGTGACTGATCGTGGAATTCACAATCTCGTTGTGAGCTGCGATCTTCTTGTCGTCCGGTTTCTGCAGGAATTGCGTCGCGAGTTCGCGCCCCTGTAGCAAGCCTTCCGAAACCTTCCCTGTCAGCAAAGCCAGGGTGGCGAACTCGTCCGCGCTGCGCTGGCTTCTCGCTTCGACCTGGAGGCTCACGAGGTAAATCGCACCAATCATCGCGACTCCGCTCACCCCCAACGACAATATTTGCGAGCGCAGGCCGAAGCGGATCCGACCGCCAATTCCGACAAGGCTTAGAATCCCCATGGTAAAAAGCCCAAGATCGCGGAATGCTTGAATTCTGGGCGTTTGCTACAATATCTTGGCTAATTTTCCGTTAGGACTGGACCGACAACGCTGCCACGGCCAGGAGATGCTTGGACTCGGAGGGTTCCTTTTCCCTGTGCTGGTGGTGATCGGCATCCACGTCGCAACGGCGCTGGTCCACATCTTCATCCATCGCGACCGCGTGATGCAGCGGATGCTGCCGGGACAGTCGTCGCCAGATCGCGCTCGCTATCCTCCTCGGCGTGGCGTAGGCGCCCTCACAAGATGGCTGGAAGCACGACTTCGCGAACCACGCGTGTAGGTGGCAGCCGCTGATCCGGCGTGTCGTAATTGCCCGATGTCGTCACCACCAGCAGCTCCAGCCCGGGAATTACAAAAAGGCGCTGGCCGCCATTGCCGGACGCATTCCAGTAGCGCTCCAGGCGCGATCTGTTCCAACGCGGCGCGGCCGGCGTCTCAAAGCCGAAGCGCCCCAAATACCAGTGATAGCCGTGTTCGCGCACTTCATCGATTGGCACTACCGGCGTCGTACAGCGCGCTATCACTCCGACGGCACCACAACACGGTCCTCCCAGACGCCGCCGCGCAACATCAATTGGCCGATCTTGGCGAGATCCCGCGGCAACATGCGGATGCCGGAAGCGGCGATCAGCTCGCCATCGCGGCCAACGAACCAGTCGGTCGGGCCCATGCCGAGCGGATCAAACAGAACTTCGCGCGCAAACGCATGCAGGGATTTGCCGGTACCCCTGGCGATCAGCCGTCCCAACAATGCGGTGGCGCCGCCGCTGTAGGTCCATCGTTTGCCCGGCTCCATCACGATGGGCCGGCTCAGGACATAGCGATAGCGATCGGGCGCTCTGTCCATGGCGATCTCGCTGTTGGCCGGATCGGTATAGGGAATGCTCAACTCTTCCCAATCGGTGCCCATTGTCATCGACAGGACATGATGCAGGGTCCAGCGTCGGCGATCGGCATCGGTTCGGGAAACGACTGCATCAGCGGTTGATCTGGGGACGGCACCTTGCCCGCCGCAAGCGCGATCCCATACAGCAAGCCGACGATGCTTTTGGACGCCGAGCGCAGATCGTGGAGCGTATCCGGTTTGAACGAAACGACGCCCAGCGGCTTGCCGCGCGCATCGTCCTCGCTGTCAAAATAGCGTTCGAGTACCAGCCGCCCATTGCGAACAACGATGACGCTGTGAAGATTCCATATTCGCTTCTCGGCGACGGCCTTGTCGAGCCGTTCCTCCATATTATCCGCAAACCCGGCTTCAGTCGGAGATACGCTGCGCCAATCGAGCATTGCGGCCGATCTTGCGCGGATCGATTCGCCCGCCGGAATTCCTCCGGTGGCGGCCTGCGGACGGCTGAACGTTGGCTCGTTCATATCGTCACCGTGCCGATTACAAAGGCAATCGCAGCGCATGCCAAACATGCTGACCCCATCGTTTCCTCCCGCATTTCTATCCCTGTGGATCGAGAAGCTGCCACATCAACGGTGTGCCCCCAAATAGCACGCCGGCATTCCGGCCACTGTACAGCTATTGCTCTTGCGCTCTCGCTTAAACTGAGCATCATCCGGCGCGAGCAAGAAACCGGGAGACCGCCTTGACCAAATCGCAATGGAGTTTCAAGACCGCGGTCGAAGTGTCGGCGGCGCTGCAGGCAAAGAGGGTTTCCGCCGTCGAGCTGGCGCAGGACGCGATTGCGCGCATCGAGCGTCACGACGGCAAGATCAACGCGATCTGCGTGCGCGATTTCGATCGTGGCCTTCAGGCCGCGCGCGCCGCCGACGCCGCAATAGCGCGCGGCGAACAAAAGCCGCTGCTCGGCATCCCGCTGACAGTGAAGGAGTCCTACAATATCGTGGGACTGCCCACGACATGGGGCTATGTTCCGCAAAAGGATTTTAAGCCCGCGGAAGACGCGCTGGCGATCTCGCGCGTGAAAGGGGCTGGCGGCGTGATCCTCGGCAAGACCAACGTGCCGGTCGGGCTCGGCGACTGGCAGAGCTATAACGATATCTACGGCACCACCAACAATCCCTACAATCTCGGCCGCACGCCGGGCGGCTCGTCCGGCGGATCCGCGGCCGCACTCGCGGCCGGCTACGGTCCGCTGT
>JBATYU010001193.1:0-5110 GCA_049674245.1 Bradyrhizobium sp.
TCCCCCGGGAGGCGGCGTTTTTTTGTGCGCCGAACATGGACAGGCTGCGATTTTCGGCCATGATCGGCCACCAACATCAATTCCAGTTCATTGCTGGTTCATTTCAAAATCCGTAACGCAGACCTGCCCTACAATTGGATCGGCTCCATAGCCTGAGGAGATTCCCATGCAAGCGTTCATTCGTCCCGCCGCTGCCGCGGTGAGTATTGTCTGTCTGGCAGCCTCGATCGCCGTCCTTTCCGCCGACAGCGCGCTGGCGCAGGCCAAGCAGCAGATGGCACCGGCCCAGGCCGCGCCGCCGCCCGGACAGCCGCCCGCGCTGAAGCAGATGGCGCTGACCGACAAGCAGATCGATGCCGTATTGGCGGCGCAAAAAGACATGAACGCGATCACCGACAAGCTGCCGCAGAACGCCAAGCCGGATCCCAAGGTGATCGCGAAGCTCGGGGACATCGCCAAGAAGAACGGCTTTGCCGGCTATGACGAGTACAACGCCGTGCTCGACAATATCAGCCTGGTGCTCGGCGGCATCGATCCCGCCACCAAGAAATATGTCGGCTCAGAGGCCGTCATCAAGGCGCAGATCGCCGAGGTCCAGGCCGACAAGAAGATGTCCGCCAAGGACAAGAAACAGGCGCTCGACGATCTCAACAAGGCGCTGAAGGCGCCGGAACCGGCGGTCGAGAACAAGGGCAATATCGATCTCGTCGTTAAAAATTACGACAAGCTCAACGCGGTGCTGGGCGGAGATCAACAGTAAGTGCAATCGACCGCGCTTGTTGTTTGAGCATGCTCTCCGCGCAAACGCATCGCGTTTGTTAGCTAAGGGAAAACCGGTTCCCACCCCATCGGGTCGTAGCCCGAGGGCATGCTTTTCCGGATCATGCTCTGGCAAAATGGCCCCGGAGAATCCTCCGGGGCTTTTTCTTGTCGCGATGCGCGTCAGGTTCGGGTGCGCATCCGCATCATGAAGCTGTCGAAGCTCAATTCCGCCACCTGCATCCACGGCAGCGATTCGTTCCGGTAAGCCGTCAGACTCGCGTACAGCTTGTTGAAGTACGGGATGCTCTTCGAAAAGGTCCGCATAAAGTTCGTTGGCGGCGACATAGCAGCCCTCCAGCACTTCCTGCGGGAACGGACGCAGCAACGCGCCGGCGACGATCAGCCGTTTCAGCGCCGGCGGGTTGACGTAATCGTATTTGCCGGTCACCCAGGTAAAGGTGTCGCGCGAAGCGCACTCGATTGGTCGCAACCGGGGAGGTCGCCGAATGGCAAACAAGAAGGTGGTGGTCGCCGGCGCGACCGGGCTCGTGGGCAACGCCGCCTTGCGGCACTTCGGCAAACTCGAGGGGTGCGAAGTCGTCGCGCTGTCGCGGCGAAAACCGCGCGAGCTCTTTCGCGCGCGCCATGTTGCCATCGACCTGACCAATGCCGCGCAGTGCTCGCGCGCCGCTACTGATCTCAGCGGGACAACCCACCTGATCTATGCCGCGCTCCACGAAGAACCCAATCTTGTCGATGGCTGGCGCGACGACAGGCAGATCAAAACCAACGATTTGATGTTGCGCAATTTGATGGCAGCACTTGAGCCGGCCGCGCCATCGCTTCGCCATGTGGCGCTGTTGCAGGGCACCAAGGCCTATGGCGTTCACGTTCGCCCGCTCATCGTGCCGGCGCGCGAAGGCCGCTCTGAAATGTACGAGCAGGCGAATTTTTATTGGGCGCAGGAGAAATTTTTGCGCGAGCTGCAACAGGGTAAGGCCTGGCATTGGAGCATTCTGCGCCCCGTCCTGATCGTCGGCCTCGCCATGGGCGGCGCGATGGATCTGATTCCGCCGCTCGGCGTCTATGCCGCCATGCTGCGCCAGGAAGGAAGGCCGTTGGATTATCCCGGCGGCGCCGCGCGGGTAACGCAGGCGGTCGATGTCGATCTGTTGGCGCGCGCGATCGCCTGGTCCGGCGAGACTGACGCCGCGCGCAACGAGGCCTTCAATGTCACCAATGGCGACGTCTTCACCTGGGAGAATGTCTGGCCCGCGGTCGCCGATGCGCTCGGCATGAAGGTAGGCGCCGCGGTGCCTTTGTCGCTCGCCAAGGAATATCCGAAATGGATCACGCCCTGGGAAGCCCTGCGGCGCAAGCACAATCTGATTTCGCCCGATCTGGAGGCCTTTGTCGGCCTGTCGTTTCAATATGCCGATTACAGCATGCGCTCCGGCCACACCGAGCCGGGGCCGCCCTCGATCGTCTCGACGGTGAAGATCAACAAAGCCGGTTTCACCGAGATGATGGATACCGAAGCGATGTTCCGCAAATGGTTCGAACAGGCGCGGGCGAGCCGCCTGCTACCGTAATTACAGCGCAGAGGCAAACGCCGCCTCCATCGCCTTGCGCGTCTTGATGGTCTCGTTGCCGGCGTCGACCTCGACGTCGGCCCAGCGCACCACCGCGCCATGGGCGACGTTGTTCTTCAGTGTGACGCGATGCGCGAGGCCAATCGGCAGCGCGCCGGCCTTCAGGCTTGCGGCTGCCGGCATCAATTTGCCCCACACCGTATAGCCGCCTTCGCCGTCGAGCATTTCGCCCGCGCGCAAGTTCCGCTTGGCGATGGCGGCGACGTCGCCGCGAAAGCCGTGCGGCTGCCCGGTCGGCTCGTGGCGCAGCGCAGCCGACAGGATCGAGATGTTCAATTCCAGCCCTATGAGGTGATAGGGCTTGTACATCGCCGCATACCGGCCGCTGGCATCGGTCTTCAGGCCATATTGCCTGAAGCAATCCGCGGCGTAATCGTTCGGCGCCTCCAGCACGACATAGACGCCCCAGCGCAGGTCGCGAAACACCGGGCGGCCGTCGCGCTCCAGCGACGATACCACTTCCACCACGCCGGATTTCTCCAGCAGGCCGCCCGCCTCGCGCGGCCGCATCACATGCGGCAGGTCGTCGACACCGCAGGGCGGAAACAGTAGCCCGTCGGCGGGGACGTCCAACCCGGTGGCATTGGCGATCGCCGCCATTTCGATCGCCGATTTGGTGCCGTCGAGAAACGAATTGAACATCTGCGGGTTCATGCCGGCCGATTGCGCTTCGCCTGCGGTCAGCCCGTAATGCTGCCAGACGCCCTCCGGCGTCACATCATGATAGGCCGGCAGATATTTGGTGCCTTTTCCGGCGGCGACCACGCAAAATCCTGTCGCGCGCGCCCAGTCCACCATCTCGGCCGTCAGCGCCGGCTGATCGCCATAAGCCAGCGAATAAACCACGCCCGCCTTGCGCGCTTCTTCCGCAAGCAGCGGCCCCGCCAGCACGTCGGCCTCGACATTGACCATGACGATATGCCTGCCCGCCGCAATCGCCGCGCGCGCATGCTTAATGCCGACCGCGGGATTGCCGGTGGCTTCGACGATCACTTCGATATTGCCGGACATTGCTTGATCTGGGGCGGCGGTGAATGTGGTTGCCGCGATCCGGGCTTCCTCCCAGCCGACGGTACGGCAGGCATCTTTCGCCCGCTGAGGATCCAGATCGACGATGACAGGCACTTCAAGCCCCAGGGTATGCGGCACCTGCGACAAGAACATCGAGCCGAATTTGCCGGCGCCGATCAGCGCGACGCGGACCGGTTTACCGGCGGCGCGGCGGGCGTCGAGTAGACGATGAAGATTCATGGAGGGATCCGATCGGCTGTCGTGTCCCGGACGCGGTGCAGCGTTCTTCACGCTGCTCCGCAGAGCCGGGACCCATGAGAATGATGGGCATCATGTGGGCCCCCGGCTCAGCAGCGCACCACGCGAAAGAGCGCGCGCTGCGCTGCGTCCGGGGCACGAGAGTTACGTTACTCCGCCGCTTGGCGATGCGCCCGTGCGAGCCGCAGCAGCGCGTCGTCATCGACGGTCTTGATCGGCGTGAAATCGCGATGGGCGATGTATTCGGGCCGCGTGGGGGTGCGGATATAGTTCGAGACCGCGTTCAGCGTCAGATAGACGATCTTGCGCGGATAGGGCGTGATGTTGCCGGACGAACCGTGCACCAGATTGCCGTGGAACATCAGCATTCCCCCGGCCTTGCCGGTCGGCGCGACAATGCCGCCCTGTTTTACCAGCCGCGTCACGGTTTCCTCGTCCAGCGCCCACAGCGGATAGGAGGTGGTCTCGACGTCGTGCGAGGCCTTGAGGTCGCCGGCATGCTGGCTCTTCGGTACCAGCATCAAGGGGCCGTTGATCGGCATCACCTCGTCGAGGAAGATCGCAATGTTCATGGCGCGTGGCTCCAGCATGCCGTCGTCGCGTTTCCAGGTGCCGTAATCCTGGTGCCATTGCCAGACATCGCCAGTGAACGCGGCTTTGGCGTTGATCTTGAACTGATGCATGTAAAGCTTTTCGCCAAAAATCTGCTCGATCGGATCGATCATGCGCGGATGGGCGCCGAGCACGCCGAACGCTTCGTTATAGAGATGGGCGGCGAACGCGGTGCGCGGTGCGCCGCTCTTCTCGCGCCAGACTTCGGGACGGTTGGCGTCGTAGATGCGCTCCGCCTCGCGCGCCAGGAAGGCCACCTCCTCAGGGCTGAACAGCTCGGGAAGGAACAGCCAGCCCTCGCGGTTGAAAAACTCGATCTGCTGCTCGCTCAGTTTCATGACGTTTCCTCCTTTGGTTTTGTCATTCCGCGGCGCGCGAAGCGCGAACTACGATGTGCAATTGCACATCGGAGAATCTCGAGGTTCCGGGTTCGAGGCTACGCCTCGCCCCGGAACGACGGCTCACGCCGCCTCGTCGGTCGCCCTCAGTTGCTCTTCGGTCCTTCGTCCCGCGGTCAGCGCATGCGCCAAGGCCGCCGCCTCGGCGGCCTTGGCTTGGCCTGCAAGAATATGCGCGGCAATCGCCTCGTGCTCGCTCCAGGCCCTCTCGCGATAATTGAGCCCGGCCAGCACGGTCGCCATCGAGCGGCGCATATGCGGCCATTGCGGTGCGATCATTTCCTCGATCGCGGGATTACCGGCAAGCCGATAGATCGCGCTGTGAAAGTCGACGTCGAGCGCGATCAGCCGCGCCAGCGGCGTCTTCTTGTCGATGGCGCGCCCGGCGCGCAGCGCCGCCTCGAGCTGCGCACGGCC
>JBATYU010001194.1:0-1767 GCA_049674245.1 Bradyrhizobium sp.
GCCTCGCCGTTGAAGCCTGCGACGGCGCCGAGCTTCAGGTCCACGTCGAAATCGATGTTCTTGGTCGTGCTCTTGGAGTCGGACTCCTTGCCCGAGATCGCCGATTTGAGGAAACCGCGGGCGTCAAACACATCGCCGCGCATCGTCACCCTGACCACGCCATCCTGGCCGCGTTCCGCCTTCAGGGTGGTTTTGTCGCCTTCGGATGGCGAATAGGTCGGGAAGTTCGCATTCATGAGGTCGCCATTCTGGTCGACCTCGAGCGATCCCTTGATCGACACGCCGCCGCCGTCGATGACGATGTCCTCGAAGCGGGTCGATTGCGCCTTCGACGCCACGTTGAAGGTGGCGCGGCTCGACTTGCCCGGCAACTTGACCCAGCCCGGCAGGATATTGTCGAGCTTCAACGCGGTGAGGTCGGCCTCGATCCCCATCCGGCTGTCGCGATCGCCACCGCCGATCTTGCCGACCAGCTTGATCGGGATGGCGCCGGAGACCGCAGGACCGAGATCGAGCCCGAGTCGGGCGCGGCTCGCGTCATCGAGCGTCGCCTGCAGCTTGACGTCGGCGTCGCCCTCGGCGGGCTTGCGATAATCGAGGCTGCACTGCTGGCCGTTGATCTTGACGTCGCCCTTGACCTGGTATCCGGCGTTGTTGGCGATCACTTTCAAATTGTTCGCCTCGAGCTTCTGGTTCATGACAAGCTTGTCGGCGGCAAATCCATTGATGTCGACAGTCGCAGCATAGGCGGTGTCCGCCTTCGTGAGCTCACCCTTGACCGGCATGCCGAGATTGACGGTCGCCGAGAACGTACCCTTGCTCGTGGTGGGATCGACCATGGCTCCGGAGAGATCGCTGAGCCGATCGGAGGTGAGAATTTCGGCCGCCGCCGGCACCGGACCGTCGATCTTCATCTTCACGCGCGAGGGCGCCGGCTTGGCATGTGTGTCCGGCACCTCGAAAATGAAATCCGAAAAATTGAGCTTGCGGCCCGCGGGCGTGTCGGCCACCGCCTGCCCGATGGTCACGGTCGCGGTGCGACCGGTGACATGGGCTCGTAAATCCGCATCGCGCACCGGCGGCAATCCATCCACCGGACGCACCGTTACGCCGCTTGCCACGATGTTGACGGCAAGGCCGTCATCCGGGATAGGCGGTCCCTTGCGCGGAAGATTTTTGATCGCCGTGTTGACGCCGACCTCGATCCGCTGCAGCGATCCGCGCTCGATGCGCTCGATGACCCATTCGCGAACTTCCGGGACGATCAGGGTCGGCCACATCCGCTTCAACGCGGACGCCGCCATGGGCGTGCCCGCGAAGCCGAGCTGCAACCGCGCTTCGCCGGAATAATCGACGTTGCCGGTGCCGGCGATGCCGATCTCGCCGTTGCTGATGTCGGCCTGCGTCAGCAGCACGCGCTTCTTGTCGGTATCGAAGCGCATGCCGATGGCGATGCGGTTGAAGATCAACGGCGGTTCGCTGTCGATGCCGTCAAGCACGATGGTGCCGCCGGAAAGGCCGAGCTGCCAGTCGGAGACGTTGTCGTTCGGCGGCTCCAGATGCGCGAGCAGGGTGATGCGGTTCGCGCCGGAAATGATCTTGAACGGCGCCACCAGCACGCGCCGCGCGGAATCCCACTCGACGTTCATCTCGGCCGAATCTATCCCCATCGGATAATCGGGCGTGTCGCTGTCGATGAGGCTTCCGGCGCCTGCGACAATCTTGCCACGAAAATAGGTCGGCAGGCCGTCGCGGCCCAGCTCCCCC
>JBATYU010001195.1:0-5539 GCA_049674245.1 Bradyrhizobium sp.
TCAGCAGCGCATCACGCCGCAAGAGGCGGCGCGCTGCGCAGCATCCGGGGCGCGACGGCCTAGTCCTGTATCTTCGAAAAATCCGCCACCGCGCGGGTGGCGCTGCGGATTTCGTTGAGCAGCTTCAGGCGATTTTCCCGCACTTTTGGGTCGTCGTCATTGACCTTGACCTTGTCGAAGAATGCATCGACCGCCGGGCGCAGCTTGGCCATCGCGCTCATGGCAGCGGCAAACTTCTCTTTTGCCACCGCGGCAGTTGCCTCGCTCTTTGCCTGATCGATGGCCTTCGCGAGCGTCTTTTCCTCGGCCAGCTTGTAGAGCGCCGGATTCGGTGCGCCGTCGAACGCGCGCTTGTCCTTCTTCTCCTCGATCGCAAGGATGTTGCTCGCACGCTTGGTGCCGGAAAGCAGGTTCTTGCCGTCCTCAGTCTCGAGGAATTTTCCGAGCGCCTCGACGCGGCGGACGATGGACAAAAGCCCCACCTCCCTGCCTCCGAGATGAAGCACGGCGTCCACGAGATCATGACGTGCGCCCTGATCGCGAAGCTGGACGGTAAGACGGTCCTCGAAAAAACGCTGGAATGAGTCGCCGATCTCGGAAATCTCTTCATCAGAAATATCCGCGCGAACCCTCTTGATTCGCTTCTCGAGAAGACCGCGAGGGTACAATTCAATTTCACGCTCGATCGCTATTCGAATCACACCCAGCGCCGCTCTGCGCAATGCATAAGGGTCTCTGCTTCCCGTCGGCTTTTCATCAATTGCCCAGAAACCAACCAGCGTATCGATCTTGTCGGCCAGCGCGACAGCCACCGAAACTGGATCCGTTGGCACGCGATCGTTCGGGCCCTGCGGCTTGTAATGTTCTTCGCTGGCCACAGCGACGGACGCATCTTCGCCCTGCGCCAGCGCATAGTATTTCCCCATGATCCCTTGTAGCTCGGGAAACTCACCAACCACTTCTGTAAGCAAATCGGCCTTCGCGAGATGTGCCGCGCGTTTCGCTTTCTCGACATCGGCGTTAGCCAGCAACGCCATCTCCGCTGCCGTAAGCTCGATGCGCTTGATGCGCTCACCCTGGGTACCGAGCTTTTCGTGAAACACGATGTTGTCGAATTTCGGCAGCCGGTCCTCCAGCTTGGTCTTCAGATCGGTCTCGTAGAAGAATTTCGCATCCGACAACCGCGCGCGGATCACGCGCTCGTTGCCGGCAACGATCGCCTGGCCGCCGTCACTCGCCTCGATATTGGCCGTGAGGATGATTTTGTTGACGAGCTTTCCGGTTTTGGCATCGTCGACCACAAAGCATTTCTGGTGGTTGCGGATGGTGGCGCGAATGACTTCGCCGGGGATCGATAGGAACTCCTGGTCGAACGATCCCATCAGCACCACCGGCCATTCCACGAGACCTGCGGCCTCGTCGAGCAGCCCCTGATCCTCGATCAGCTCAAAACCTTGCGCGAAGGCGAGTTGCTTGGCGTCGGTGAGAATGGTGTCCTTGCGGCGCTCGGGATCGAGCACGACCTTCGCGTCCAGAAGCTTTGCCTCGTAATCCGCAAAGCGGCGGACATTGATCGCGGCAGGCGCCATGAAACGGTGGCCGAACGTCGTTTGTCCGGCCTCGAGGCCGTCGACGGAAAATTTCACGACATCGGGCTCTTCGGTCTCCAGCCCAAAGGTCGCGGTGATCGCATGCAGCGGCCGCACCCAGGAAAGCGCGCCCGGCTTTGCCGAGCGCTCGCCCCAGCGCATCGACTTCGGCCATGGGAACGTTCTGATGATGACCGGCAGCATGTCGGCGAGCACATCGAGCGTGGCACGGCCTTCCTTTTCGATCAGCGCGATGTAGAAATCGCCCTTCTTCGGATCGGTCTGGATCTTGGCCTCACTGATCGAGGACAGACCGGTGGCTTTGAGAAAGCCGGCAATGGCCGCATCAGGTCCGCCGACGCGCGGCCCCCGGCGCTCTTCCTTCAGGTCGGATTGCCGCACCGGAATGCCGTGCACAGTCAGCGCCAGCCGCCGCGGCGTCGCGAACGCTTTCGCGCCCTCATAGACCAGACCCTCGGCGACAAGCTTGTCGGTCACCATCCGGCGCAGATCGTCCGCCGCCTTCGCCTGCATGCGCGCCGGAATTTCCTCGGAAAAAAGTTCGAGCAGGAGATCGGGCATCTAGTTGCGCTCTTTGCGGGGACGGCGGGGCGCACGCCGGCGCAGCTCCCCTCCCCCTTGCGATTCAATTATATTGGCCGTCATCTGTGGACCCCCACCCCCGACCCCTCCCCGCAAGGGGGAGGGAGTAGAGGCGCCATCGACATCGAAGAAAAACTGCAATTCCAGAAGGCGCCAGCCAATTAGACCGCCCCGCCCGCTTCGGTGTGCACCCAGGCCTCGCCGCAGGCTTTCGCAAGCTCGCGCACGCGCATGATGTAGCTTTGCCGCTCGGTCACCGAGATCACGCCGCGCGCATCCAGGAGATTGAAGACGTGGCTTGCCTTGATGCATTGATCATAGGCCGGCAGCACCATCAGGTGTTTTTTCTGGTTGTGACCGCTCACCCAGCCGGCCGCGAGATATTTCTTGCAGGCTTCTTCGGCCATCTTGAACTGCACGAACAGCATGTCGGTATCGGCGAATTCGAAATTGTGCCGCGAATATTCCTGCTCGGCCTGCAGGAACACGTCGCGATAGGTCACGCGGTCGGCGCCGTCGCGGCCGTTGAAATTGAGGTCCATGATGTTGTCGACGCCTTGCAGATAGCAAGCAAGCCGCTCGAGCCCGTAGGTGAGTTCGCCCGCAACCGGCGCGCACTCGACCCCCGCGACCTGCTGGAAATAAGTGAACTGCGACACTTCCATGCCGTCGCACCAGCATTCCCAGCCCAGTCCCCAGGCGCCGAGCGTCGGGCTCTCCCAATCGTCCTCGACAAAGCGGATGTCGTGCAGATGCGAATCGATACCGACCGCTTCCAGCGATTTCAGATAGAGTTCCTGAATGTCCGGCGGCGACGGCTTTAAGATCACCTGGAACTGATAATAGTGCTGCAGCCGGTTCGGGTTTTCGCCATAGCGGCCGTCCTTCGGCCGCCGCGACGGCTGCACATAGGCCGCGTTCCAGCGTTTCGGCCCGAGCGCGCGCAGCGTGGTCGCCGGATGGAACGTGCCGGCGCCGACTTCCATGTCGTAAGGCTGCAGGATCACACAGCCGTAGTCGGCCCAATAGCGCTGCAGCGTCAGGATCAATCCCTGGAACGAGCGTTCGGGGCGCATATGAGCGGGAAGTGCATCCATCGTCAGATTCGGTCTCGCGAGGGGCTTTTCAGCGCGCGGGACCGTATCGGCGGGGAGGCAGGGAATCAAGGAGATGGCCGGGGCGTTCGTCCCGGAATGACGGGTTAGCCCGGCCGGTAAGCGCCGGTAACAGGGTCGCGCCGCAGCGTCGGAATCTCGTTCGATCGGGCGGCTTCGGCGAGGCGCGCCAGCCGCGCCTCTTCCAGCTCCTGGTTGATCCGGACGGCGGTGGTGTACGCCCAACGGACCACGGCCAGTCCACCCAACACACCCGCAAATGCGATCAGCGGCGGCATCGGTCGATCCTTGTCGTTCATCAATCTCGCCCCGACTTATATTACCCATTGTCGCCTAAGCCGGCCGACCCCGCAATCACACTTCCGAGACCGGGGAGAGACCAAATGGCGCGGGCGGACCTCGTTTAAAACCCGAATTTGGCCCAAATCGCCCGGCTTTCCAGCGCCGAAATCAGCCCTTCCGGCAACCCCGCGATGCCGTCCAGCGAGGCAGCCGCATCGGTGCCGGCCGACCGCCGCCCGAACAGGCCTGACAGCATGCCCCTTGCCGGAGCGATCAGCGGCATCTCCACCTTCTCGCCGTAGCGGGCGCGCAAGGTCGAGCGGAGATCGCCGATCGCATCCGCCAGTCCCAGCGAAATCGACGTGTCGCCCGCCCAATATTCGCCGCTGAACAGCACGCCGTCGCCACCCTTGAGGCGGCTTCCCCTGCTCTCCTTCACCAGCGCGATGAAGATCCCATGGATCTCGCGCTGGATCGCCTTCAGGCGCGCTACATCATGACGGTCTTCCGGCAAGAACGGATCGAGCATCGCCTTGTGCTCGCCCGCCGTATAAAGCCTGCGCTCGACGCCGATCTTCTTGATCAACTCCTGGAAACCGAAGGAGCCGCCGACCACGCCGATCGAGCCCAGGATCGACGACGGATCGCAAAAGATCTCATCCCCGGCACAAGCGATCATGTAGCCGCCGGACGCCGCGACGTCCTCGACGAAGGCCAGCACCGGCAATTGCTTTTCCACGGCGAGTTGACGAATGCGTAAATAGATCTGACGCGATTGCACCGGCGAGCCGCCGGGCGAATTGATCAACAGCGCCACCGCCTTGGCGTTCCTGGTGGAGAAAGCACGCTCCAGCGTCCGGGCGACGCCGGCCAGCGTCATGCCGGGCCGCAGCGGCGTCACCGCGCCGATCACGCCCGATAGCCGGACCACCGGCACCACGGCCACTCCCCTTCGCAGCCGCGCCGGAAGCCATGCCATGAACCCGTCGCGCAAGTCTGATAGTCTTCCGCGATCAACTTTTTGTTCCAGCATACCGTTACCTCGAATTAACCATTTTTTATCACGCCAGTGTCATTGAGACGAATGGAATGCGTTTTGCTTGGCGGCCGCTGGGGCTGCAATGGCGCAGCGGAGAATGACATGAAAATCTATCTGCTGATGATGCTGATCGGTACCCTCCTGGCCGCAATTCGCTTCACTTCGGTGCCGGAACAGCCCTCGAAGACACTTCCGCAGTAGACTTTCTGTTCAAAATTTGGGCGGCGAGGCGATGCTTTAGGGTATCGCCAGCGGCAGTAGTCCCTTCCCGGCCAAGGCATCCTGTACCTGTTTATTAGGCAGGCCTGACTCTTCCTTGAGCATCAGGCCGGCAAGAATTCGGGTCGGTGCCTTGCCGCCCTTGGTGGCGCGAACCAGCACACGAATCGCAGGCGCCGTTGCGTCACCATGAATCGGCAAAATTGCAAGGCTGCCGAAACCGCGGTCAAGCACCGTCAACACTTCCGCTAATGCGTCAGCGCGCCAGATCAGCGTCAATACGCCTTGCGATTTGAGCACGCGCCGCGCCGCGTGGACCCAATCCGCAAGCATCGCGGCGCTCGCCACATGCGCCGTCGCCCGCGCCCTGTCCGGCGAGGCACGATGCCGCACCGGATCGTTGAACGGCGGATTCATCAGCACCACGTCGACGCTGTCGGGCGAGAGGCCAGCGGCGGCAAACTGGTCCGGCGCGGATGTAACGTCCAGTACGACGACGTCGGCAGCAATCGCGTTCGAAGCCGCGTTGCCGCGCGCAAGTTCAGCGAGTTCGAGATCGAACTCGACCAGCAACAATTCGATTGCCGGCACGCGCTTGGCGAGCGCAAGGCCGGCGGCGCCGACGCCGGCGCCGAGATCCACCACACGATCGCCGGGTCTTGCCGGCGTCGCAGCCGCAAGCAGCATCGCGT
>JBATYU010001196.1:0-2078 GCA_049674245.1 Bradyrhizobium sp.
CCTCGGCAGGGCGCGGCGCAGTCGACGACCACGCCGCCCGTGGTTCAGCGATAACGGGCCAGGCCCGCGCCCCGGTTCGGAACCGATTCCACTTTTTGCGAAAACGCACTAAGGTCCGCGCGCCCTCGCCAAGCGAATCTGACATCCTGTCTGTTTATTTGCGGAGAATTTCACCCGATGGCGCTGTCGAGCATGACCGGCTTTGCCCGAAGCCAAGGCGCAAGCGGGCCTTACGCGTTCGAATGGGAATTGAAGTCGGTCAACGCCAAGGGATTTGACCTGCGCATGCGGCTGCCGCCCGGGTGGGACGAGATCGAAGCATTTGCCAAGAAGCGCGCGGGCGAGGTGCTGTCGCGCGGCACCGTCTATGCCAATTTGAACATGAAACGCACCAATGCGGCTTCGGCGGTACGCGTCAATGAGGATGTGCTGGCGTCGGTCGTGAGGGTGGCAAGCATGCTCGCCGGCAAGATCGACGCGGTGGCGCCGAGCGTCGATGGATTGCTCGGCATCAAGGGCGTCATCGAGATCGTCGAGCCGGAAAGCGACGAGGCCGAGGACAAGGCGGCGATGGCGGCGGCGGCTGCTGCCTTTGACGAGGCGCTGGCCGATCTTGTTGCGATGCGCCGCCGCGAAGGCACGGCACTTGGGCAAATTCTCATCCAACGGATGGATGAGATCGAGGTCCTGGCGAAGCGGGCGGAAGCTGCTCCTGGCCGCAAGCCCGAGGCGGTCAGGGCGCGGCTGGCCGAGCAGATCGCGGCACTGCTTGAGTCGTCCGACCGCTTCGATGCCGACCGGCTCACGCAGGAGGCGCTGCTGATCGCGGCCAAGGCCGACATTCGCGAGGAACTCGACCGCATTGCTTCCCATATCTCGCAGGCGCGCGAGATGATCGGCAAGGGCGGGCCGGTCGGGCGGCGGCTCGACTTCCTGGCCCAGGAATTCAACCGCGAGGTCAATACCTGCTGCTCCAAGTCAAACGACATCGAATTGACCAATACCGGCCTCGAAATGAAGAACGTGGTCGAACAGTTTCGCGAGCAGGTCCAGAATCTGGAGTGAGACATGACGGCGGGCGGCCAGGGCTTTGACGGGGTTGGCTTCGACGGGGTTGAGCGGCGCGGGCTGATGTTCGTGCTGTCGTCGCCGTCGGGCGCGGGAAAGACCACGCTGTCGCGCATGCTGATAGCGGAGACCCCGGCTCTGCAAATGTCGGTGTCGGCCACGACCCGGCCGATGCGACCAGGCGAGGCCGACGGCAAGGACTATCATTTCGTCGATCAGAAGCGCTTCGACGCGATGGTGACGAATGGCGAGCTTCTCGAATGGGCGAAGGTATTTGAAAATCACTACGGCACGCCGCGGGCGCCGGTCGAGGCGTCCCTCGCCGCGGGCAGGGACGTTCTCTTCGATATCGACTGGCAGGGCACGCAGCAGTTGCGTAGCCGTTCGCCCAACGACGTCGTCAGCGTTTTCATCCTACCTCCTTCGGTTGCCGCGCTGGAGCAGCGGTTACATACCCGCGCGCAGGACTCAGAGGAGGTAATTCGCGGCCGCATGAAGAAGGCGGGCGACGAAATGAGCCATTTCGACGCCTACGACTACATCGTTGTCAACGACAATATCGGGATCGCCTTCGAAGCCGTTAAGTCGATCCTTCGTGCGGAGCAGCTCAAACGCGAACGGCAGGTCGGCCTGTCGGGGTTCGTTCGCGGCTTGCAGAGCCAGCTACAAAAATAGCGAGCCTCAGTGCGACGGCTGCTTGGACATGCGCTCCATAAATTCCGAAATCCTGCCGAGCCTTTCGTTGGGATCGCTGGCTTCATGGAAGCCGGGCGAGAAATCCGCGCGGCGCGCGATCTGATCCGGCTCGACCCAAGGCGCCGTTTGGCGCGGCGACCTGCGGGACGGCGATTGGCGGGCGCCGTCGGCCGTTTCCCAGACCACGCGCTGGCGTCCACGATGAGGATTTGGTGCCGGTCGCCGCGGGCTGCCGAGCCGGAAGATCGCTCTTCCAATCAGGCCCGCGAGCGCCAGCGCTCCAGCAACAACCATCAACAGCGTCGGTATAGTGC